>JBKPLM010000212.1:0-16774 GCA_046731655.1 Verrucomicrobiota bacterium
AATTCGCGGGCTACGGTGCGCATGTATTTGAGTTGTTTCGCGTACCGCTGGCAAAAAGAGCACATGAGATAATGGATCCGCAGTTTAACTCGCGTGATCAGCGACAGCTCCTTTTCCATTCCCAACGATAAGATCCGAACAACCTCCGGACATGTGGGCGTAAATCTGCAAATGAACAGCACGATCTGGAGCTGAAGCCAGCTGCGGTGCTCTTGGAAGAGAGAGTCGTCGTCCGGTGGCCGCGGGTTTGGCGTCCATTCCGAAAGTGGTTTTAGCTTGTTAATGGCCAACCTCCGGGTTCTCGAACCAGTTGATCGCAAGGCATTCGCGCAGGGCCATTCGCGCACGATGGAGCATCACCCATAAATTGCTATCCGAAATGGATAGCATCGCACAGATTTCCTTGCTCTCGATTTCATCCATCTCGCGCATCATGAAAACGGTGGCGACACGCTCAGGAAGTTTGGCCAGGCAATCGCGCATGGTTTTCCAGAATTCGTCCCGATGCATGACTTCGTCAGCTTCGGGTCTCCATTCCTTCGGTCCATTCACGTGCACCCAGTAGCCTTCAGGCACAAATTTCTCTGCGCATTCGTCCGCGAGAAATTCGAGGTCGGTAAACGAAGTTTCACGTCCACGTTTACGATAGTAATCGCAGAGTTTGTGCTTCAAAATTCCGCACAACCAGCTGCGGACTGAGGATTGCCCGGCGAACTTTTCGTAACTGCGCATGGCCGCGAAGAAAGTTTCCTGGACAAGATCCTGCGCCACGTCAGGCTTGCGCACCCGTTCGAGCGCGTAGCGGTAAAGCACGTCGCCGTGTTCGTCGACCCAGCGCTCGGGATCGGCGTGTGCGATAGCGGTCGGGCCACGTTCGGTAACCCCACCCTCGATTCCTCCCGGCTGAAAGGACATCCCGGCGGTTTACGCGAAGCTGGTCGAATTGGGAAGAAGAAATGTAAGGCGGGCCGCCTCCGCGCGACTAATCGGACAAATGAGACCAATCACTTTGCTCGCGCTCGTTTTATCACTTTCGATCGGAACGGCTGCGAAAGCGCAGTTGCCGGTGAAAAAAGTGCTCACCCTCGAAGTGTCCAAAAAAATAGCGGCAGTCGCAGAAGCTGAAGCGAAAAAACGAGGTGCGACGGTTGTGATTGTAATTGTGGATGATGGCGGCCACTTGCTGGTACTCGAGCGGCTCGATGACACACAGGTCGCCAGTGTCGAAGTAGGGATCGGTAAAGCGCGCACCGCCGCAATTTTCCGCCGACCGAGCAAAGTATTTGAAGATCAGGTGCGCGAGGGTCGTGTAGCTGCAATCGCCTTGCCCGGGGCGACGCCATTGCAAGGCGGCGTTCCCATTATTTTTGAAGGAAAAGTGATCGGCGCAATCGGCGTTAGCGGGAACACGCCACAGGAAGATGAGGACATCGCCAAGGTCGGAGCCAACAGCGCCGCTGCTGCGATCGCAGCGAAGTAACGCTGTAGTCGGAATTGGTGATCGCGGCCGCCCGATTTTGGGATTGTTCGCCCTGACCGCGTCGAAGTTATTTCGCACGCCGGAAATATGCTCCGCGCACGAACGCCATGTGCGTCGCCCGGGCTGGACCGAGCTGTTCTTTGATTTGGTATTCGTGGCCGCAATCGCGCAGTTAAGCGCACCACTCGACCACGACTATTCGATTTACGGCATTGCTCGATTCGCATTTTTGTTGGCGCTGGTCTTTTTTGCCTGGTTTGGCTACACAACATTTTCGACGCAGTTTGGAGTAGACGACGTCATTGAACGCGTGCTTATCGTCGCGCAGGTGTTTTTCGTCGCGGTGATGGCAGCAAACGCCACGGGCATGCTCAGCAGTAGAGACGCCGCCGGATTTGGAGCGGCTTACGGTGGAGTTCGTGGGATTCTGGCTTTGCAATATGCGCGAGTGATTCAAGTGTCGGAAGTTGCGCCTCTCGTTAGGCGCCGGATCATGGGGCTTGTTATAGCTGCGACTCTTTGGGCCGCGTCGGCGCTCCTTTCTCCGCCGTACCGATACGTCGGATGGAGCTTTGCTCTTTTGATCGACATCGCCAATTCGTGGCCTGTATCGCGCAGCACAACCGCTTCGCCGCCGGGAGCTACGCATTTTCCGGAACGATTCGGCCTGCTCACAATCATCTTGTTAGGCGAATTTGTCGCGTCAGTGATGCGCGGCATCGAGAGCCAAATGGGCTGGAGTTTTCTGGCTGCCTCAGGTGCCGTGCTCAGTCTGGCGTTGGGCTTTGCCATTTGGTCATGCTACTCCGACGGCGCTGTAGGCTGGCAGACGCGACATGTGCGCTCACACAAAGACGTTGTGCGATTACGTGTTTGGATCGCACTTCACTTCGCCTTTTTTCTGGGAATCGCCGTCCTAGGGATCGGAGCGCGTCGCGCGATCGCGCTGCCTGCCGGAGGACACTTCGCATCCGAAGAACAATGGATCATTTGTTCAGCATCGGCCGGTATCATTCTCACCGTAATGTGCATCGCGGCAACGTCAGAACTCCACATTGGCTCGCGCCGGTCATCGGTCTGGCTGTCGCAAAGCAGCATTGCCCTGGTGGCTTTGGCACTTGCGCCTCTGAGCTCGCAAATAATCGCCACCCCGCTTCTTTTGCTCCTCGTCTTCTGCTTCGTCGCGCAAACAGCGGTGCTTGTCGCGAATCAGCGCCTGTAGCCCCGGGGCGTCGAACCCGGCGATTCAGCCAGTTCGATATAACAAAAGCCGGCGTCAGTGCCGCCGGCTACGGTTTATCATTTGTAAGAACCATATCTGCGGCCTTGCGTGGATTATCACGCCTCAGATGAATACGTTGCGCTGGGAAATAGATCGTTTCGAAGGCTCGGACCGTTTCCTCCGGCGACAAACCTTCCTGGCCGCGCTCGATGGCCCGCTCCAACGCCGCTTCAAATGAGCAATCGATCCACACGCTCAGATCGAAGTGATGTCGATACGTCGGCTTGAACAAAAAAATCCCTTCCAGCAATACGATGTCGATATTGCGATACTCGTAGCGGTGTTTACAATAGGTCGTTGCTTTTGCGTTTGCGCAATCGGCGCTGAGGCAGACCTCCCGGGTTTGTCTTAACGGGAGGATCAACCGGTCAAACATTTCATCGAAACGCATGGCGTGTTTATAGAAATGTTCCGCGCAATTATCGCGGTTAATACAAACATCCGGCAGATTTAACCAGTCATCCGCGGAGATCGCGGCCACATTCCAGCCGGATGCACGCAGTCGTTCTGCGAGCTTGGCCGTAACATAGCCTTTTCCGGCCGCATCGATCCCGCTGATCCCAACAAGCAAGGCACACTGCGGCAAAAGCGCGGTTCGCTTCTCGATGATCTCAGAAATCACCGAAGCATTTTTGAGCATAAGTTGCAGCTGAATCGGTGATCAAGGCCGGCCCTGGTCTGCCCGCGGCGAAGCCGTTACGGAACCCGGAGACGCTTGGCGGTATGTCAGCGCAACAGCGTTCATGCAGTAGCGCAATCCAGTTGGCGGCGGTCCGTCGTTGAAGACATGTCCGAGATGCGAGCCGCACCGTGCGCATGAAATTTCCACTCCAAAGATCGCCGAGAACGTGCTGCTTTCGTGGACCGCTTCTTTGCGGATTGGCTGCCAGAAACTCGGCCAGCCGGTGCCAGAGTTGAATTTCGTCTTCGCGCTGTAGAGCGGGTTGCTGCATGCGGAGCAAATGTAAATACCATCGCGGTGATCGAGCCCGTTCCCGCTCAGCGATGGTCGCTCCGTGCCCGCTCGGCGCATGACGTAAAACTGCTGCGGTGACAATATGGCCTGCCATTCCTTATTCGTGAGATCGACTTTCTGGTCGAGCGGAATAGCGTCCAGCTTGGCGCGAATTTGCGCCGCATCGAGATTGCTGGGATGCGCGCGCGAGCAGGCAGAGAGCACGATGCAAATACTCACGGCCAACAAAGCCTGGACCGTTCGTTCCATTTCGTAAAAAGCAGCTACGGTTTCAGCCAGCCACCCGTGGCCTGGATCGGTGGAGCGGTCTCGCCTGATTTGATCCAAGCGGCAAGCGCGGTCGGTTTGTCGGTCTCGGCCTGATTCGAAAGTGAAACCGTGCCGGTCCAATGGTTACCTGCATTCACCATGTCGGCATTGGCGAGGTGGAGTACCACGAAATCATGACGCAGTTTGCGTCCGGCGTTTTCACCGCGCACAACATCGGATTGCAAGTCGTTACCGAGCAAAGCGACGTTCAGTATCAGCGCGCGTGGTTGCTTGGTTTGCGGAATGAATTCAGCGGTGAGATTGCCGCCGTTGTTCAACGTCACTCGCAGAGTGCCGACTTTTTCCGAAATTGCTGGCCAAGCGGGTCCGCTAACCCAACCACGCCATTCGCGCCCGTTCAGGGCGAACTCAGGCGTGTAAATTGAATCGCCGCCCCATCCGACCGCGTAGCGCCGCTGTCTCTCTGTAAATTGGGGCTTTGAAAAACGATCGTGCCAACCGAGATGGTCCCAGTAATCCACGTGAAATGCGATCGGCACGACTTTCTTCCACAGGTCCGGACTTGTTTTGAGGGTGCTCATCCATTTTTCCGCTGGCGGACAGCTGCTGCAGCCTTCGGAGGTGAACAGCTCGATCAACGACGTTTGCGTTTCGCCACTCTGAAATGTTGTAGCCGGGGGCATTGACCCCGGTTGCTCGGCTAACAAGTGTGATGTGCTTACGCGGAAAGCGAGCGCAACTAAGGGACTAATCGATTTCATAATTGTTGTTTGCTGAGGTCACCGCCCCCGGCTACAGCCGCGCTCAGACGGTCGCCATCATTTCTGGTTCCGCGCGTCGTGCGCCCATTCGCTCCAACAAGTGATCACCGACTCGCAATGCGTTGGCAATAATTGTGAGGGCGGGATTCACCGCGCCGCTTGAGCAGAAGAAGCTTGCATCGACAACATAGAGATTGTCGACCTCGTGCGCCTTGCAATTGCGATCGAGCGCGCTGGTCTTGGGATCGTTGCCGAATCGGACGGTGCCGTTTTGGTGAGCGACCCCTGCGAGCGGAATGCGTTGGCCGAGAAACAGATTGCGTGCGAACAGCCCTTCATGGCAATCATGTCCATGCACCGGGCATTTGGTTTGCTGTTGCATGAGTGACTCGAGCTTTTTGATCAATCGCTTGTGACCTTCCTCGTTGTTTGGCTTGTATTGCAAAACGATTTCGCCTTCGCGGTTAATCGTGACCCGGTTGTTCGGGTCGGGCAAATCCTCCGACGTTAGCCAGAAGTCCAGCGAATGTTTGCCCATGAGGTCGAGCGTCCATTTCGGCGCAACTTTTGGCGCGCCTGCTTTAAGCGTGTCGCCATCGAGCTTGCCGACGAACGAGATGTGACCCATCGGGAACTCCCAATCCGGTGAGCGGCGATAATAATCATTAACAGAAAGTGTTTTTTGGAACACGGTTGGGTTCGGACATTTCGACAACGCCATTAGCACGGAGTTCACGTGCCCCATGTAGTGGCGACCTACGACATCCGAACCGTTCGCCAAGCCATTCGGATGCTTATCATTTGCGGAACGCAGAAGAAGCGCAGCGGAATTGATCGCGCCACCGGAAACGACAACGACCTCTGCTGAATAACTTTCCTTTTGCCCGTTTCGCTCGACATGCACCGTGGTGACTTCGCGACCGGAAGAGTCCGTTTCCAGGCGAGTTACTTTCGTGTCAGTCAACAGGGTGACATTTGGATATTTCAGTGCTGGCACAACGCAGCAGATGTGTGCGTCAGCCTTTGCGTTTACAAGACACGGGAAGCCGTCGCAGGTGTTACAGCGAATGCATGGACTCTTCTGCGGATTTTTCTCGTCGAGCATTACGCCAAGCGGCGTGTGAAACGGATTCAGCCCAAGCCGCGCGAAATCGTCGGCCAGTTGTTGAATCCGTGGTTCATGGCTGATCGCTGAATACGGATACGAATCACTCCGTCGCGGCTCAGTCGGATCTTCGCCGACCGCGCCGTGGACGTGATAAATCTTCTCGGCTTCCGCATAGTACGGTTCGAGCTCATCGTACGAAATCGGCCAGGCTGGTGATATCCCGCCATGATGTTTGATCTCGCCGAAATCCTCTTCGCGCAGCCGAAAAAGGGCGGCGCCGTAAAATTTGGTATTGCCACCAACGTAATAATTTGTGTGGGGATGTAACTCAGATCCGTCGGCATTGCGCCAAAGCTCCTTTGCGTTGTAACGGCCGAGCGCATTCACTTCGAGCGAGTTCCAGTTTTCCTTCTCCCGCCTCACGAAGGGTCCGCGCTCGATGAGTAGAATTCGTTTGCTGCTCGGCGCGAGTCGATAAGCCAGCGTACCCCCGCCGGCGCCCGAGCCGATGATGATGAAATCGAAATTGCCGTTGATCATGTCCATTCGTCGAACCAATTCAGGAATCCTTACGGAGATGTCGATGTTGTGGTCTGGGCTTTGTAAGGATTCGAAAGTTCTCGCGACGAATCCGCAAAACAAAGGAATCCCAATGCCAACCATGCCACCCGAAGCAATGAGTCGTCCGAAACCCAAAATGCCGCACGCGCAGCCTTTTGGTGATCTGCCAAAGCCAGTTGTTCCAAAAACCGAAAATCGCAAATTACTCAAAGGCCAGAAAGCGATCGTTACCGGCGCGAGCTCCGGCATTGGGCGCTCGATAGCGTTGGCCCTCGGGCACGCCGGCGCCAGCGTCTGCGTTAATTACGTCGCCGGCGAAGACAAAGCCCAGGCGATGGTTGACGAGCTGCGCGGCCATGGCCACACCGCGTTCTCGTTTCGCGCCGACGTTTCAAGTGAAACGGAGGTCGCTGCAATGTTCGAGGCTGTGCGCGACGAGTTTGGCACCGTTGACATTTTGGTGAACAACGCCGGCCTCCAGTCGGACGCGTCTTTCGATCAGATGACCTTGGCGCAATGGAACAAAGTGATCGGTGTGAATCTGACTGGTCAATTTTTGTGCGCACGCGAAGCGGTTCGCGAATTCAAGCGCCGCGGCGTGCAACCAGAAATCTCATGCTGCGCCGGCAAGATTATTTGTATCAGCTCAGTGCACGAAGTAATCCCGTGGGCTGGCCACGTGAATTACGCCGCATCCAAAGGCGGCGTGATGCTGATGATGAAAAGCATCGCGCAAGAAGTGGCTCCGTATCGAATTCGCGTGAACTCGATCGCCCCGGGTGCGATCCGGACCCCAATCAATATGCAAGCTTGGGACACGCCTGAGCATTACAACGAACTGCTCAAGCTGATTCCATACAAGCGCATCGGCGAACCGGAGGAAATCGGGCGCGCCGCAGTTTGGCTGGCCAGCGACGAATCGGATTACATCCAGGGCACAACCCTCTTCGTCGATGGCGGCATGACGCTTTATCCCGGCTTCGAGACTGGAGGTTAGACCTGTGACAATCGTAATCTTGTCGATACTTGTGATTCTGCTATTCCGCTTCGATTCCGACACAACCCATGAATCGAATTGATCCCGACGCTGAATGGCTCGAGACGGATGGCCTCGGCGGATTCGCCAGCGGGACAGTCTCTGGAATTCGCACCCGTCGCTATCACGCGCTCCTTTTGACTGCGACGATGCCGCCCGCGGGAAGAATGGCCCTCGCGAACGGCTTCGATGCATGGGTCGAAACACCGCGCGGCACATTTGCGATTTCTTCTCAGCGTTATAACCCCAACGTCGTTCATCCAGATGGCGCCTCGCGCATCGAGTCTTTCGAATACGAGCCATGGCCGCGCTGGCGTTACAAGATCGACAACGATCTCGTCATTGAGCAGGAACTGTTCGTTCCGAAAGGCGAATCCGCCGCTTTCATCTCTTGGAAGCTCGTCTCGCCTAACGATGATAATCTCAAATTGAAGGTGCGGCCGTTCTTATCGGGTCGTGATTTTCATTCGACGCATCACGAGAATGGCTCGTTTCGTTTTGAGGCCGAGCAGAAAGGCGAACGCGTGACCTTTCGATCGTACGACGGCGTCCCGGGGATTGTTGCTTATTCCAATGGCCACTACGCGCACGATCCCACGTGGTACCACAATTTTCTTTATTCCGAAGAACTCGCTCGCGGCCTCGATGCCATGGAAGATCTCGCCTCGCCCGGCGTTCTCGAATTTTCACTTTCCCGCAAACCGGCGGTGCTGATGCTCGCGGCTGAAGGTCACGCGATCACCGACATCGAATCCATCGAAGCGCGTCATGCCCAGGTCAGATCGATCGAGCAGGCCCGCCGGCAATATTTTTCCAGTCCGCTCGAACGTGCTGGAGACGCGTATCTCGTCAAACGCGGCAAAGGCAAGACCCTCATCGCCGGCTATCCGTGGTTCGGCGATTGGGGGCGCGATACGTTTATCGCGCTGCGCGGACTCTGCATCGCGACCGGGCATCTTGAAGACGCGCGCGACATTTTGCTCCAATGGGCGGGCACGGTGTCGCAAGGCATGTTGCCAAATCGGTTTCCCGATCAAGGCGAGCAACCGGAGTTCAATTCGGTTGACGCATCGCTTTGGTACATCATTGCGGTAAACGATTATCTTCTCGCCGCCAAGAAACAGCCAACGCTGACCGACGATTGTCACACGGAGAAATTGCGGACAGCAGTCGAAGCAATCCTTGCGGGTTACAATGAAGGGACGCGTTTCGGCATTCGCGCCGATCGCGATGGTTTACTTTCTGCCGGTGAACGCGGCCAACAACTCACTTGGATGGATGCGCGAGTGGATGGCCGGGAGATTACGCCACGTATTGGGAAACCGGTGGAAATTCAGGCGCTATGGCTAAACGCGCTCACAGTTGGCGCGAAATTCTCCAGGCGCTGGGAAGCACTCTTCGAAAAAGGACGTGCGGCATTTCAAAGCAAATTTTGGAATGAACACGCGGGCTACCTCGCAGACGTGATCGATTGCGATCATCAACCCGGCGCAATCGACCTTACATTTCGGCCGAACCAAATTCTCGCCGTTGGTGGATTGCCACTGATGTTGCTTTCGAAAGAGAAAGCGCGTCGAGTCGTCGATGCCGTTGAAATGCTTTTACTCACGCCTGTCGGTTTGCGATCACTCGCCCCAGCCGAACCTGGATACGCGCCCCATTATCAAGGCGACTCGCGTTCGCGAGATTCCGTTTATCATCAAGGCACCGTTTGGCCTTGGTTGATTGGTCCGTTTGTCGAGGCATGGGTGCGCGTGCATGGTGCGAACGCTGCCGCGCGCAGGAAAGCGCGCGCTCGGTTTCTTCCGCCGCTTTACGAACATTTGAATCATGCCGGACTAGGTCACGTTTCGGAGATTTGTGACGCCGAGCCGCCACATACGCCGCGCGGCTGCCCATTTCAGGCATGGTCATTGGGCGAGTTACTTCGATTGGAATGGGCCGTTCTTGCCTAAGGGAGCGTAAGGAATCGCAATATGAAACGACGAACTGACATGGTTCCTACGACAACCGCAGAGGATCGGCGACTTCAAGAAGACGCGACGCGCAGCAAGAATTGGAAACGCTGGGGTCCATATTTGTCGGAGCGACAATGGGCGACTGTTCGCGAAGATTATTCACCCTACGGTAATTGTTGGGATTATTTCCCGCATGATCATGCGCGCAGTCGCGCGTATCGCTGGGGCGAGGACGGATTACTTGGCATCACCGATCGGCAATGCCGGCTTTGTTTCGCGCTCGCGCTGTGGAACGGCAAAGACCCGATTTTGAAAGAGCGGCTATTCGGATTGACCGGATCGGAGGGCAATCACGGTGAGGATGTGAAGGAACTCTATTATTACCTCGATTCCACGCCGACCCATTCTTACATGAAGGCCCTCTACAAGTATCCGCAGGCGGAATATCCCTACGGCCGACTGGTAGAGGAGAATCGCCGGCGCGGGCTGGGCGCGTCCGAGTTGGAATTGATCGATACCGGTGTCTTTAATGATGATCGGTACTTCGACGTCTTCGCCGAATACGGCAAGGCCTCCGACAACGATATTCTCATTCGCCTGACGATTACAAATCGCGGGCCGGAAAAGGCGACGTTGCATTTGTTGCCGACACTTTGGTTTCGCAACACTTGGTCATGGGGACCGATTCCGGAAGAATCCACCAGCAAACCTTCAATCGCACTGGAACGCGATGGTGTCGTGCGCGCACGACACGATGTCCTTGGCGAATATCAGTTGGCTTACGAAGGCAACGCGCAGCCTCTTTTCACTGAGAACGAAACGAATTCGGCCCGTATCCACAATTACCCCAATGGCCAGTCGTTCGTGAAAGATGCGTTTCATCAATACGTCGTGGACGGCCAAACGGACGCGGTAAATCCGGTCAAGACAGGCACGAAATTTGCCGCGCATTATGCGTTGGAGATTGAACCTGGAAAATCGCACCTCGTGAAGCTGCGCCTTTCTGCTGTAGCCGGCGGCGCCGACGCCGGTCAGGGAGAAGATCCAGCCGCGCGTCGGCCGGGGTCAACGCCCCCGGCTACAACGTTCGCGGACTTCGACGACATTTTCGCTCAGCGCCTGAAGGAGGCGGACGAATTTTATGACACGGTCATTCCGTCGCAAATGGATCAGGAAGCCAGGAAAGTTGCGCGCCAGGGTTACGCGGGGCTCCTCTGGAGCAAGCAATTCTACAATTACGTAATTCGCGAATGGTTGTCAGGCGACCCAGCGCAACCGCCGCCTCCTTCGGAGCGACACTTTGGTCGTAACCGAGATTGGACGCACCTCTTCAACCGCGACGTGATCTCGATGCCCGACAAATGGGAATATCCCTGGTTTGCCGCGTGGGATCTTGCTTTCCACATGATTCCCTTTTCGAAGATCGATCCACACTTTGCGAAGAAGCAGCTGAATCTCTTTTTGCGCGAATGGTACATGCATCCAAACGGGCAGATTCCTGCTTACGAATTTGCGTTTGGCGATGTGAATCCACCGGTGCACGCCTGGGCGGCATGGCGCGTTTACAAGATGACCGGGCCACGTGGCCAGCGCGATCGCGCGTTTCTTGAGAGCACATTCCAGAAATTACTGCTCAACTTCACCTGGTGGGTGAATCGCAAAGACGCAGAAGGCAATAATCTTTTCTCGGGCGGTTTTCTTGGACTTGATAACATCGGCGTCTTCGACCGTTCCAAGCCGCTGCCAACCGGCGGCTTCCTGCAACAGGCCGACGGCACGGCGTGGATGGGATTCTATTGCTTAACGATGCTTTCGATGGCCATCGAGCTGGCGGAAACCAACCCGGCGTACGAAGACATGGCCTCCAAGTTCTTTGAGCATTTCATTGGTATTACCGACGCCATGAATTCGCTGGGAGGCTCGGGTCTGTGGGATGAGGAAGAAGGTTTCTACTACGATCAACTCAAAGTTGACGGCCAAATGATCCCGCTACGCACGAGATCGCTCGTCGGCCTGCTGCCACTGATTGCCGTCGAAAATCTCGAGACAGCGAAGATCAACAAGCTCCCGGGATTCAAGAAGCGAATGGAGTGGTTCCTGAATTACCGCAAAGATCTCGCGTCGCAGGTTACGTACTGTGAAGTCTGCCCATTCACTGGCAACCGGATGCTGGCCATCCCGACGCGTGAGCGGCTGCGTCGCGCTCTGCGCTACATGCTTGATGAAAACGAATTTTTCTCGACCTATGGGCTTCGTTCCGTATCGCGAGTTCATCGCGATAAGCCTTACGTTTTCCGCGTGGGCGATGAAGAACACCGCGTCGATTACGTTCCGGGAGAAGGCAACAGTTACCTTTTCGGCGGGAACTCGAACTGGCGTGGCCCGATTTGGTTCCCGATCAACTTCCTGATCGTTGAAGCACTCGAACGTTATCACCTGTTTTATGGTGAATCGTTCAAAGTCGAGTGTCCGACTGGCTCTGGAAACATGCTCTCGTTGCAGGAAGTTGCCCGGGAACTGGCACGCCGGCTAGGGAGCATCTTTTTGCCTAACGAGAAAGGCGCGCGCCCGTGTCATGGTGAAATTGCGAAATACGCAAACGACCCAAACTGGCGCGACCTTGTGCTTTTCTATGAATACTTCAACGGCGAAACCGGCCGCGGCTGTGGTGCGAGCCATCAAACCGGGTGGACGGCGCTCGCCGTGAAATTACTGGAGAACACGATTGAACATGCTGACCGAAGCCAACAAATCCGTCGAGAAGTCCAGGGCTACACGTCGAAAGTACGCGGCGCGACTGGCGCGAAGCACGGACGAAGCGCGACGCGCCCAGCGGTTGCGGTTTGAGGTTTTTAATCTCGAACTGGGCGAAGGACTGACAGAATCGTACGCGACTGGACTCGATGTAGATCCGTTCGACGAATTCTGCGATCATTTAATTGTCGAGGAAGTCGCGACTGGCGAGCTTGTCGGCACGTATCGCTTGCAAACCGGCCAGTTGGCGGCAGCGAATCTCGGTTATTACAGCGAGCGGGAATTTGATTTCGCGCCGTATGAACCGTTTCGCTGCGAGATGATCGAGCTGGGGCGGGCTTGCGTTCACGCCCAGCACCGCAATTTAAATGTGCTGCATCTGCTTTGGCGCGGCATCGCCATCTACGCGGTCGAACGCAAGGCGCGATTTCTTATTGGATGCAGTTCTCTCACTTCGCAGGATCCTATTGAAGGCGTGGTGATGTACCAGGAACTGCAAGGGTGTCTCGTCCAGTCCGCGCTTCGCACGAAACCGCGAGCGGAATTTGTTGTAGCCGACGGTGATGAAGCCGGCTGGTATCGTGCGTGGTCACGTCAAGCGCCGCCGGGGTCACCGCCCCCGGCTACAGCAGGTCCATCGTCGAAACTGTTACGCGCGTATTTGGCCATCGGTGCAAAAATATGCGGACCGCCGGCAATCGATCGCGAGTTCGGCACGATCGACTTCCTCACGCTGCTCGACCTTCAGAAGTTGCCCGCAATTGTGCGCTTGCATTTTCTCCGATGAACGAAGCGATTTGTAGGGCATCTGTGTCAGATGCCAACCAATTTCCATCGCAGTCGCACAGAGACGGCCTACAATTCTTGATAGGCACCGTGTTTCTCGGAATTTGGCGGGCGTTCGCCGTCTTTTTTTTCTCGCTTTGTGCGCTGGCTGAGAATGCGCTTACGATTCTGTTTTTCGCCAGCAAGAACCATCTGCGCGCTCACACCGCCTGGCTTCATCGCTGGTCGCGATTTGCCTGTCGTGTTCTAGGAGTCCGCGTTATGACACGCGGCTCGATGCCGCAAGTCGGTCTTTTGGTGTGTAATCACCTTAGCTATCTCGACATCGTGGTGCTCAGTTCCATTCAGCCATGCGTGTTCGTCGCCAAGCGCGATGTGGCAGGCTGGCCGCTCTTCGGATGGCTCGCCCGCGCGGCCGGCACAATCTTTGTCGATCGCGAAAGTCGATTTTCCAGCCCGGTGGTGGTCGATCTTATTCGCAACGCGATTAGTGGAGGCTCGGTCGTTGTTTTGTTCCCCGAAGGGACGAGTTCCGATGGCGCCACAGTTTTGCCGTTCAAGTCGACCTTACTAGAATCGGCGGTACAACATCAATGTCCCGTTACTGCAGCGTCGATTCAATATGCGCTCGACGATGGCTTGGTTGCCGATGAGATCTGCTATTGGCGGGATATGACCTTGTTGCCGCATCTCCTGAAACTCTTCTTCAAACGCGAAATTCGATCGAGCTGTTCCTTCTCGCCCCCAAGAATTCGCGTCGGCAATCGCAAGCAAGTCGCGCGCGAACTGCGTGAGGAAATCATGTCGATGCGATCATGAAGAGGAAGAAGGCGATGCAGAAACAGTTAATTCGCGTCGTTTACCCGGCTGACGGCGGTAAAATCGCGGTTCGCACGGAGGAGAATTGGAATTCAAATATCGAGGCACATTCCATGGGACGAAATGGGGGCATAGCTGAATTTCAGATCGAAACAGAGCGGCCATATTTCTATTTCAAACCGGTCCTGATCCGCGATGGCACCACACTGTGGTCGCGCGGAGAAAATTTCTTAGCGGTCGCGACGTCTGGTGCGCCCTTGGAGATTCATCCCTATTTTCGCGAAGATACACACTGCAGCATCTGTGAGTTGATGCCGCCGCTCGCCAGCCCGTTGGGCGTTCAGCATCGGTTCCGCGTTTTCCTGCCGCCGGGCTACTACGAGAACACGCTCAAAAAATATCCAGTGCTCTACATGCACGACGGCCACAACCTTTTCTTTAAGGAAGAAGCGTTCGTGGGAAATACATGGAGGACTGACGAAGTGCTCAACATGCTCGACAAAATGAACGCCATCGAAGAAGTGATCGTCGTTGGCGTTCATCCTAGTGATCGCATGAAAGAGTACACGTTACCAGGATACGAAGATTACGGACGATTCCTTGTCGAGACACTCAAGCCGTTGATAGACGCGAAGTATCGAACGCTACCTGGACCGTCCAACACGGCCGTGATGGGCTCATCCCTGGGCGGTGTTGTCTCTTTTTATCTCGGATGGCAATGGTCAGAAGTTTTTGGCAAGGTCGCGTGCCTCTCGAGCACATTCACTTACAGGGATGATCTACTGAAGCGAGTGTCGACAGAACCGAAAAGAAAAATCCGGATCTACCTGGATAGCGGTTGGCCTGGCGATAACTACGAGGCTACCCGCAGTATTCGAGATCGACTGATCTGGAAAGGATATCGGCCGGGCTCTGAGTTGTTTTATCTGGCATTTCCCGAGGCGAAGCACGACGAGAACGCATGGGCCGCACGCAGCCCGATACCTTTCCAATTCCTGTTCGGAAAATTGCCTGCCTTCGCTTAATTGCCTGAAATTTTTCGCGTCCTCAATCATCCGGATTCCAAAGACGCTTACGAAAGTAGTCCCGCCAGTTTTCTGGAAGCGAGGGTAGGTCGCTGACGCGACGCAAAAGTTCCTGGTTGGTAGCATCTCGCCCATACAAATTCACGATATCGGCGACCGTAACGCCGTGCTCATCTCGTTTGAGGTACTCTATCGAGTCTCCAGCAGTAACTTCCCCTTCCTTAAGAACAGCAAGGTAGAACCCAGATCGACCGCTCTGCAGGAACCGCTTCACAATATCTGGACGGTCGAATCGAATGCCGAGTTTGAAGCAGGGCATTCGAGGTTGCGTGACGACAAATTCGGCAGAACCGACTCGAAGGCGGTCGCCGATGTGGACCGCTTCCTCAAGCAAACCCTCCGTTGTAAAGTTCTCGCCGAAAACTCCCCATGGGAGGTCCATGCCAGGAAGTTCCTTATGCCAGAATGGGTAATGCTCCGATGGATAGGCGTAAACAGCCTTATCGATTCCTCCATGCACGGACAGGTCAGACTGCTGATCCCGTTCTAAGTCGAGCTGGCTAACTCGAACTCGACCCGGCACTGGCGCCTTGAATATAGAAGTGCGGACTAACTTCCCTTTCCATTCGATTTCGCGAGGAAGTCCCACATTGACAGACAGCAGCTTCATTGTGCCCAAATGGCGATACGAGTGAATACGGTCTGATGCAATTCCAAGCAGACTAGCAGCAGGCTGCGGCTAGCGCCCGCGACGCAAATGCTTCGGATACGCAACGCCGATCAGGCGGGCGCAAGTCCCGCACGGATGACTGCGGAAATCAGGACGAGTGCGATCGCAGTCGGATTACGTAAGTTGTACGATTGTTGCCGCGCACTATCGAATGCGTCGCGCGTAAGCGCGATCGCTTCGCGAGGATCATCCGTCAGACGGCTGGCAAAGCTGAAAACTGCCGGATAATATTGAGCGACTAAACGATCAAATCTTGAGTTTTTTGTCTTCATAACGGTCTCCTTGGTTTATTAGTCGACGTCGATGCCGTTTCCTTACAACTCATACCCGCTAGTCATAGTCACGAGACGTCTAAGCAATCGATGAAGCGAATGGCGCCTTGGCGATATAACTTCGCGTGATTGCCACGACACCCTGCCATGGCTTATGATGTTTTCTTCCCGAGAAAACACCCTACGGGCTTCCCGTCCATGTCGCACCGCTTCCGCGGACTCCATTCTCTTTCTCGTTAGACGCAAAGCCAGACACCACATGAAACGGCGCTTGTAGTACGCAGAGACATGAATGACCCAGTGGGAAAATAATCGTTCAGATAATTGGCTGAAGAAGAGATTATGCATCGCATCGCCATTCGTTTTGGCCTGATCGTCACAGTCACGCTTTTGGCGGCGAAGGAGGGTAACGCGCAACAAGCGCCCTCTTTACAGCCCAATACGGGCGACGAGGCAGCAGCGGTCAAGCGAGTGGTCGACGGCATCATGCAGCCGTACTTGGCCCAAGGAGAACGTACGGCCCGTGGCCGCAGATGGAGTCGATCTCCTAATTTGGGAGCGATCGTCGCCGTTTCACTGCACGGCCATCGCTACTTCTTTCCGTATGGAAAAGCTACCGACGCGGGGGCTCCCTTTAGGCCGGACACCCTGGTCGAGATAGGCTCGTGCACCAAGACTTTCACCACCACGCTGTTCGCGCTGGCCATCAACCGCAACCAAATCGTCCCTGACGCTTCCGCTCAGAAATACATGCCCAACGGCTACACGCTCCGGGCGCAACAGTTGACACCGCTGGAGCTTGCGGACTTCACCTCGGGAATGCCGGACGATCCGACCAATCTGCCGCGCTTGCCCGGACGGCGAGGCATCGAGTACTACACGGTGAAAGACTTTCTCACCTGGGCTTCGAACTACGAACCGAGGACCCAATTGCCTGCGCCCTATCGATACTCCAA
>JBKPLM010000213.1:0-5959 GCA_046731655.1 Verrucomicrobiota bacterium
GGTCTGTAATATCACGTGTGACTTTGGAATAGCCGCGAAGATTGCCTGAACTATCACGCAGCGCGGTGATTACAACTTCAGCTTGGAAAATGGATCCGTCTTTGCGAACGCGCGGACCCTGATCCCGAATATGCCCGTGACGCGCCGCTTCGCGGAGATTCCGTTGCGGCTTTTCAGCGGCAACGTCCTCTGGTGTATAGAAACAGGCAAAGTTTTTGCCGATGATTTCGTCTTCCGTGTACTGTTTAATTTTCGCTGCGCCCGAGTTCCAAGTTACGATCCTTCCGATCGGATCGAGCAGGTAAATTGCGTATTCTTCGACGCTATCCACAAGAATACGGAACTGTTCTTCCGTTTCGGGCAATGCGGACTTAGTGGATCGATTGTCACTCATTGGCTAGAAGAGCAATTTCGCATGTAAATCGGAGCCGTAGTATTGTTTGGTCCCCTCGAGTTATGCCAATTCGAGGGAGAATGGGTTTTCAAAGCGCCGGAACTAACGCATTGGCTCTAGGAAATCTTCCCGTGTCTGTACGGCTCCTTGAAAAAAGCGCACAATCCGATCGTTTCCGTGGACGAGATCTCTGGGTGATTTCGAACTCGTGACAATATTTCAGAAACGCACCTTGGCGAGGATTCGAGAGCGCCAACAAGCTAATGCGATACCTATTCTAACTCTAACGCCTTTTCTTGCGACCGCTACGGCGCTGGTGTCGCGCGTGCGAACCGCGTGTCGTTCGCTTGCGTGATTGTGCTGTGGATGCCTGTTCAGATCTTGTCTTCGCAGTTTTGCGGCGTGAACGCGCGGCTGTTTTTCGCGACGCCGGGCGGGATTGTTTTCGGGTATGTGGCCTTAGTGCGCCTTTCGAGGCTGTTGTAACGCGTCGAGCAGTCTTCCGTGGGCGTCTGCCCGCCGCACTTCCCGCAACAGCGCCAACGACTCCGCCCACGACCGCGCCAATCGGGCCGGCTACGCTGCCGATCGCCGCACCTGTTACCGCGCCAGCCGTTTGCTTCGGGATTGGCGGGACTTGGATTTCTTCAGACGATTGCGAACTTTCTTTCTTTTCTCGTTTTGGATGATCAGACATAAATTGCAGTTCCTCCATAGCTTGGTTCGGCGTTATGTATTTCGCAGACCAGAGTAGATATAGCTGTAACGAAACTTAAAATTAGTTAGACCGTAAAGGCTCGCGCCGCTTTGAATCGAACCATCGAGACCGGTGAAGGGGCTTTTGTGACTGTCTTCGCGAGCGATTGTCGGGCAAACAAGCTAGCTAGGGTTTTGACCGATACAGCAATCCGACGCTCGCCGGATTGTGCGGGAATTGGCACGGAAGGATGCTTGGACATGATACTCGCCTTTTCGGGCAGGTTGTCCGATGAAGAAAAACTGAATATCCTCCGACGAGTCGATCAATTCCGGGAGTGGCGTTCCCGGGATGAGAAACGCTATTGCCTTGTTTGCGGCGAAATGATCACGGGGCGGCAAATCCAGGCAATTGGCGACACACATGGAAACGCGCGACTGCGTCTCATCTGTCCGACGGAACGTTGCGATGCCACTCCTATAGAATGGGTGTGTCCAACGGAGGAAGTCTTGATAAAAATTGCGATGGTGGAGGCCGAGTACCACAGGCTTTGCCAGATCATGCAAGCAGGTCGGGCAATACAATCCTCCCGAAGAAAAAGGACAAGCAGATCAACAGAATAAGACCTAAACCGCCGTTCCGGTAGTGTCTGCAGGCGGTAGATCGAGACACGTGGATACAAAGCATCATCCGATTCCTGGACAGACATGCTACGAGCCTCGGTAAGTGTTGAATCTCCCAGTGATCTTCCCGACGACACGCACGAAGCGGAAGAGGTCGAAGCCCGTGCTCGCTCACGCATCGCCGAGTTGGCGCGGAAACCCTTCGATGTCAGATCAATCGCTCTTACCGGCCTGTTTATCCTGGCAGTCTTTTACACCATTTACTTCATGCGCTCGATCCTGCTGCCGATCGTTCTTGCGCTGCTCCTCAGTTATCTGTTGAGGCCAATAGTGCGTGGACTCGCTAAATTGAAGATTCCGTTGCCGGTGGGTGCGGCGTTGATCCTTATCGGACTTCTTGCGCTTGTCGGTTATGGAATCTCAACGCTGGCCACGCCAGCGGTGGGATGGCTTCAGAAAGCGCCGACCGGTTTGGCGGAGTTGCAACACAAGCTGCTCCCGGTAAAAAAGTCGGTAGCGCAAGTGACCCAGGCAACCGGCGAAATCGAAAAGTTGGCTTCAGCTAACGCGGAAATTAAAACCGTAGAAGTGAAGCGGCATCCAATTACCGAGATGCTTTTCATGCGCACGCCGGAGTTCATTGCCAGAGCTGTTCTGTCGTTGATCCTCCTTTATTTCCTGCTCGTTTACGACCAGGCCTTCATTGCCAAGCTGGTCAAGTTGCTGCCTACGCTCTCAGATAAGAAGACGGCCGTCGGCATCGCGCACGACATCGAATCGCACGTCTCGCGTTATCTCTTTACAATCACGGCGATTAACGTCTGCCTCGGAGCGGCTGTCGGAACCGCAGTGGGACTGCTCGGTTTGGCGAACCCCGTAATGTGGGGTGTGATGGTTGCGCTGCTTAATTTCGTTCCGTATCTGGGCGCTCTCACCGGCATCATCTGCATGACCATCGGGGCCGTCTTGAGCTTCGACAGTCTGGGATACGCCCTGGTCTTTCCTGCCGTCTACTTGGCTCTGGGTACCTTAGAAGGCAGTTTTATCACGCCCTGGGTTATGGGACGCTCCCTTACGTTGAATCCCGTCATCATCCTGTTTTCGCTCACCTTCTGGGGTTGGATGTGGGGGATCGTCGGCATCATTTTGGCTGTACCAATTTTAGCCGCTTTCAAGATTTTCTGCACGCACATCAAACCGCTGGAGCCGCTCTCGGAATTTCTTAGCTGACGTACAAAGACGTTGTGTCTCTTGGGCGACGTCAGCCATGCTTTCTTAGTCCTCGCAGCGTATCGATCCCTAGGCCGTTCTCCTATTCGCTCGCAACTGTGAAATCAGAAACACGCACAATTAATGGTGAATTCGATTCACCCTTAAAGGAGGTGAGAAACATGTTAGGTTGGGCTGTAACTTTTCTAATAATCGCGCTCGTAGCAGCGGTGTTTGGATTTGGCGGAATCGCGGCGGCGTCAGCGGGAATCGCAAAGGTTTTATTCTTCATATTCCTGGTGATGTGCGTGATCTTCTTCATCTTCGGGTGGAGAGGTAGAGGCGTCCCATAACCGGGACGATAGTTCTTCGTGTGTAGGGGGCTGGCAGCTCACGTTGCGCTATCTTGTCGGAGTTGCGTTCGGAAGATGGTGTGAGCCCTTTATCCTGTGCAGCTTCTCAATGCCAGGAAAAAAAGTAATATCGGAACGAGAAAAGCGAGCCAGAGCAGAATGCGAACTGCGATTTCACGCTTAGTTCGACGTAGAGTAGGTTTCACTCGTTAACTTATATGATGCCGGCGGACATCCTCTTTAGCGGGTTTGCAATCGTCTTGTAACTTTCACAGCGTCTCAAGCTCTTTGCCCCGAGATCCTCATTTCGCTTCGCCGCATGTATTATTTCAAGGATGCACGGGATGCTCATATTTTACCTTGACCAATAGCTCGTCATCTGCAGCGATTTAACCTCAAACAAAGTGCGTCCTTCCTGTTCCATGGTCAACGGAACAGAAAGGACGCGAGAGAGACAAGCGAGACTAGCTTTTACTCTTAATCCTCGTCAAGAATCACACGATCAACCATCACATTGTCGCCCGTCCCGACGTAGTGAACGCGGACCGGAATGCCGACTCTAACTCTGGTTCTTACCGTATCTTCATCTAGGATCTTGCCGCTCCGCGTGACATAAGTGACTGTGTTTCCGAAGCGGTAAGTCCGCGGCCCGCTGGTTTCTCTGAGTACGATCCTGCTTCCGGGAGTGTACTCTGTAATCGTGCCGCTGCCCTCCGTTGTAGTCGTTGTTGTGGTGGTCTCTGAGACCTGCGCCCATGCAAACGGAGCCACAACTGCCAGAGCCATACTCAATAGTATCTTTTTCATTGTATTGTATCCTTTTCTTTCCTTTTCAAGAGCGAACACTCCCCCAACCGAGATTGTTTCGCTCTGGGGGGTGGACACCCTTTATACATCATGGAATCGGGCGCGGTGCTTTGTTTGGTTGTCAAAAGAACGGGCTTACTATTTCCGCATGCGGCGGTCTCGTAGCTGTTGTATCCAGCGTTTTAAATCCGGCGTGGACATGAAATTGACGATTCGTTGTGCAGGGAGTCTCGCCCGCAACGCAGCAGCGAGGCCAAGCTCAATGAATTCCAACTGCCACGGGTGATGGGCATCTGTGCCTAACGAGATAAGCACTCCATGCTCCCGGGCGATCTTAAGGAGACCGATACTGAGGTCTTGTCGATCCGGGTAACAATCAATTTCCAATGCCTTACCGAGCCGGGCGGCCTCGGCGAAAACACGTGCCCAGTCTGCTTTCAAGCCGAGTCGATAATTATAAATGCGGCCGCGTGGATGGCCGAGAATTTGAATGTTTGGATTGCGCAATGCAGCAAGGTAACGATCGGTTTGGTCGTGAATCATCCGCAAGGAAGAATGAAACGAGCCCAGCACTAGGTCCAAAGCTGATAGAGATGCCGATGACATGTCCCCTTCACCGTGCACGTTGAGGTTCAGCTCGAGAGAACGAAGAATAGTGAATTTTCCGCCCGATTCCGAAGCTGACGTATTGATCTTTGCGATCTCCAATCCCTGCTTTCTCAATGTTCGTTCGTCGATACCGCCTGCGATTTTTAAGCCTTTAGAGTGGTCGGTAATTGCAATGTATTCATATGAACGCTCCTTCGCTGCATCGGCCATTTCTGGGATTGTGCCGGATCCGTCGCTCCAGCGCGTATGCATTTGTAAATCGCCGCGTAATTTCTTTGACCACGCAGGTTTTGTCGCAAGAAGCCGTCTTGCTTGAGCAAGCGAGACGAAATCCCGGCGAATCTCCGGGGGTCTTTTACCCAATCCCGGAGGCTTATCAATCCAGCGTCGGATCTGCTTCCCAATGAATGGGCCTATGCCGCGCAATTCGGTTAGCGGACGATTATGTGCTATGAGATCGGCCGCGTTTTCCGGCCACAGAAACGCGCTGCGGGCAGCTCGGCGAAAGGCGCGAGAAAGGATTCCCGTCTCGCGCTGTGCTTGCTGGGCAAGGAGCTCCGCAATGTCACTATTTGATAACACATCTGAGAATCGATAAGGCCAAGGCGTTTAAGTGCCTTAAATCGAAGGCCCACCGAGATCACAGCCACTGCGCCCACTCCATTGCTGGGATGCGATTTTAATAATGATGGCCGAGACGGCGGAGGAAATCTCACAAAGACCCGAAATTCGTAAGGAACTCCAACGGGCCAGTGGCGAAAAACGTTCCGAAACAGTCAAGGCGCGAGGCAGAGATAAGTTCTGGTTTATCATACAGGCACTTGTCTTGCTGGGTTGCGTCGCGGTGTATTTTGTAGTCGGCTCCAAGCTGATGCCGCTGCCGCAGCCGACGGCCGGTGTTATCGTGCGAATTCTGCGCGGTACAGCACTGATCGTAATCGTCCTGGCTATCGCGCGTGCTATTTCGATCTACGCGCTGGGCCGCATCGAGGACTCTTCCACTCGTTTTACTCTTCAGCGTGTGATGCATCTGGCCGTCGCGCTTGTTATTGCGGTGATCGCCATCTCCATTATTTTCGTCAATTGGTACGGCGTGCTGGCCGCGCTGGGCATAGGCTCAATTATCATCGGCCTGGCTGTTCAGACGCCGATGAAAAGCTTCATCGCCTGGATTTACATCCTTGTTCGCCAGCCTTTCCGAGTCGGTGATCGCATACAAATCGGCGAAGCCACTGGCGACGTAATCGACGTTGGATATCTCGATACC
>JBKPLM010000214.1:0-11155 GCA_046731655.1 Verrucomicrobiota bacterium
GCAAACGCTCGCGGCATTCCAACGCCTTCTTCACTGGATTCGGACGATTTCGAAAAATCGTCCTGTTCGACACATTGATCGCACAGCTCACCGAGCCGGAGCTGGAATCCGTGCTCGCGCATGAAATTGGCCATTACAAAAAGCGCCACGTAATCAAGATGCTTAGTGTTTCCATTGCCGGCGTGTTTGTGGCGTTCGCCGCGATCGCCTGGCTGGCACGTCAGCACTGGTTTTATCGCGCGTTTGGTTTCGAGCATCAGGCAGGATTTGCCGCCGCAAATGTCGTTCCTGCGATGCTGCTGTTTGCGCTGCTCGCTGGGACGATAACCTTCTGGGTTTCGCCGTTGATTCACATCTGGTCGCGCCGTTTTGAATACGACGCGGATGCATTCGCAGGTGCGACAATGGGAGAGACGCAGTCATTGATTCGAGCGCTGCGCAAGTTGAGCGAAAAAAACCTGAGTAACCTCACACCACACCCGCTCTACAGCAGCTTTTATTACTCCCATCCGACCTTGCTTGAACGGGAACGTGCGCTGCGAAGCGCCGGAGCACTCCAAAACGCAAGCGCATAATATGCGCGTGGAATGACGGCGACGGTTTGGAGTGTGCCAGTGCACTGCCGCTTTTAATTGCATCCGATTTAACCAGGCCGAAGAACAGCTTGTGCTGCGTCCTTGCATACCAAACAACATCGGCTCTTGACACAAGCGCCGCTACGACGTGCGCTGTTCTGGAATGTAGAGAGTTATCGTTGTTGGCGCCGGAATTAATGGTGTTACCGCTGCGATCGAACTAAAGAAGCGCGGCCACGCGGTCATCCTGATCGATCCGGGACCGTTGCCGCATCCGCTCGCGGCATCGACCGACATCAGCAAAGCGGTTCGCGCAGCTTACGGAGCGGATGATGACTACACCGAGCTCGCAGAACGCTCGATCAAACTCTGGCGCAAATGGAATGAAGAATTCGGAATTGAGTTATATCACGAGACTGGCGTGATGTTCGTGCGCCGTCGGGAGATGAAGCCGGGCGATTTCGAGTACGAAAGTTTCAAAACACTGGAACGGCACGGACACAAGGTTGCGCGAATGAATTCAGCACAACTGTGGAAGCGGTTTCCGGCTTGGAATCCTGAATTGTTTCGAGATGGGATTCTTGAGTTCGAAGCGGGCTACGCGGAGAGCGGGCGCGTCGTTGCGGCGCTGATTCAGCGCGCGAAATCCGTCGACATTGAGCTTCGCGAAAACTCCAGATTTTCGTATTTAGACGAAAGCAATGGTGGCGTTGCAGGAATCGTACTCGACAACGGTGAGCGCATTGCGGGCGATCGGGTTGTAATGGCGGTCGGCGCATGGACTCCGTATCTACTACCTTTCACGAAAAAGTTCTTCCGCGCCAGCGGCCAGCCCGTTTTCCACTTGAAACCTCCCCGGCCTGATCTTTTTGTGCCTGAGCGTTTCCCCGTCTTTGGCGCGGACATCACCACGACGGGCTATTACGGATTTCCGCTCAATCGCGATGGTATCGTGAAGATCGCAAACCACGGGCCGGGGCGTGAGATGTCCCCCGAATCTTTGCAACGCACGGTCACTTCTGAGGAAGAAGAGAATCTGCGCAAGTTTTTATCCTGGGCATTCCCCGCGCTGGCCGAGGCTCCAATTGTTTATACTCGCGTGTGCATGTATTGCGAAACGCACGATGGAAATTTTTGGATCGCGCGCGATCCGAAACGTGAGGGACTGGTGGTCGCCACAGGCGATTGCGGACATGGATTCAAGTTTGCGCCCGTGCTTGGGGAAATCATCGCCGATGCCGTCGAGGAAAAATCCAACCCGATCCTGGAAAAATTTCGTTGGCGACCCGGGATATCTGTGGGAAGCGGTACAGACGTTGCGCGTTTCAGGGGCGGGCGTGAATCGACAACGCGATGTGAAGAATAGAGATCTCGAATAAAGGCGTCCCTATTGGCCCGCAACTATACGGCGATACAACGCTTCGTACCGAGGGACAACGCGATCTGCTGAGAACTTTTCGCGCACGCGAGCGCGACTCTGTTCGCCGAGTTCGCGAGCCAGCTTCGGAGTTTCGACCAGCGCGTCTAACGCAGCGGCAGCCGCGGCAACGTCACCGAAAGGATATAAGGGATAAGAGTCACCTATGACTTCGGGAATACCGCCGACACGAAAGGCGACGACAGGCTTACCGTAAAATGCCGTCTCGAGAATGCTCAGACCGAAGCTTTCGTATTCGGAGGTGTAGAGTCCGGCATCTGCGGCCTCTAAATACTCTTCTACCGCAGTTGTGTTCCGGCGAACAATGACGCTGTCGCGGAGTTCCAATTCGTCGAGCAGCGGGTCGTAAGGATCAAAAGGGTCGCCGGCTAAAATCAGCAATCGAAGTCGCGCCCGGTTCTTCGACATAGCAATCGTGCGCAGTAGTAGATCGACCCGTTTAACGGGTCGCAGATTCGACATGTGTAGTACAAGAAATTTGTCGGCTACGTCGAGAGTGCGTCGAACTTCCTCGCGGCTTCTCTTCGGTTTATTTGGAGCGAAAAAATTGGGAATCACTTCAATCGGTCGCTTCAAACGAAAAATTTCCTGGGTTTGATTCCGTAGACTTTCTGACACTGCTGTCACCGCATCGGAATGCACAAGGGCATGTTCGATGGCGGTTCGGTAATCGGGATCCTGCCCTAGCAGAGTGGTATCGCTTCCGTGCAAGGTTGTGACGATGCGCGGAGCCGATGGTCCTACAATTTGCGAGGCTAAACACGCGGCCAGCGCGTGCGGCACCGCGTAATGAACATGAAAAAGATCGAGCTGCTGGGAACGCGCGACTTCCGCCATTTTCACTGCGAGTGGCAGAGTGTAGTCGGGACACGGAAACAAAGCGTTGTCGGCAAATTCGACTCGATGGAAATGAAGGCCCTCTTGCGGCAGGTCTAGCCGAACGGGTTGAGCAGAACTGAACAAGTAAACTTCATGACCGCGGCGCGCCAGTTCCGACCCAAGGGCCGTTGCCAAAATCCCACTCCCGCCAATCAACGGAAAACATGCAATCCCAATTTTGAGCGGCCCCGATTCCATCACAGCTCCGTATAAGCTTTGTCGAAGTCAGAAATTTCGTCGCGCTTGATGAATTTCACGTTGGGAGCATCCGCCTTGTTGATGTAATGCTGCTCGCTCGCGCCGGCAATGTAATGAGTGCACCCAATTACTGATTGCATCCAACGGAAACGCGTATCGCGGGTCGGGCTGATTTGCTTCGGACCGAATTCTCCTCCCGGAATCTCAAGAAAGCGATCGCCTCCCTTGTGTAGCAAGAATTTCCCATCGCGGTAACGTGCGCGAACGATCTCTCCCTCATAACGCTGATCAACGAAATAGTCTGAGACCCCCACAGCGCGCGCTCTGAACTCTGGCGTACTCGATCGCTCTACTCTCACACCTTCCAGCAATCCCATCCGCGTGTACATCTCTAAACAAAAGTCGGCGACATTCGAGGATTTCGTCTCCTTAAAGTGTGCGACCAGAGACCGTTCAACATAATTCGGAAGTTGGCGCGCAGTTTTCCCCCGCCATTCCGGAAGAACATGCTTGGCGTACAGGGGTGAAAACTGCCTTTGGATCCGATTTTCGAACTGAAAGTTTAGGGCGACCTCCTGGTTGCTATTTTGATCTCGCAAAATGGTAATCGTCTCGCGTGGGTCATGATCACTGTCGTGAAAGAAAAAGACGATTTCTCCTCCGATTTCCTTTTGGAGCCGCCGGGCCGTCAGAATCTTAGCGAACAAAAATCGCTTGGGAAAAAATCCGCACGGTTGCTGGCCGAAACAAATAATCGGATGATCCATCACTCAGAATGAGTTTCATACCCCGGCGGGAGCTTCCTCGCTGCGAAAGATAGTTTGCTGCAGGACCGGCGCCACGATCAGCACGGTCGCGCATCCAATAAAATTATACCAGAGATAGCCGATGTTGGTCGTAGCGAACAGGACGAAGACCAGCGTTTGTGCAAGCAGCGCTGCGAAAAACACAGCCGATCCGGTAACTCGACGAATAAAGAAAGCTGCCAGAAAGAGACCGAGGATGCTGCCATAGAACACGGAGCCCAGAATGTTGCCTGCTTCGATCAGATTTTCGACCAAACTGGCAAAAGAAGCGACTCCAATGGCAATTAAACCCCACGCGGCTGTTAACGCTTTCGCGGCGATCACATAATGATGGTCAGTCGCGTGTGGGCGAATCAACGGGCGATAAAAGTCGATCGCCGTGGTGGAACCGAGTGCATTCAGAGTTGCTGCCGTCGCGGACATGGTTGCGCACAAGATCACTGCGATCAGTAATCCGACAAGCCCGTGCGGCATTTGTTGAAGAATAAAAGTAATGAATACGTAATCCGATTCCTTACTTTTTGGGTCCGCGCCCGCTTGATTGAGAATTGCCTTGGTGCGGTTGCGCAATTCATGCGCCTGCGTGTCGAGTTCGCGGAGCCTTGCCATGGCCACATCACGCTCATCTGCCAAAACATTCGACGATGCACTGGAAACAGCGCGAATAGCATCGCGTTTCTGCGTGAAGACATCATCTGATTGCCTCTGGAGTGTAGCTAACTGCGGCGCATAGCCATTCGCCATCGCACGTTGGTATGCCGGCTGATTGAAATAAACAGGCGGCTTTTCGAACTGATAAAACATGAAAACAATCGCGCCGAGCAGCAGAATGAAAAATTGCATCGGCACCTTCACCGCAGCATTGAACAGCAATCCAAGACGACTCTCTTTGAGGGAGCCCCCAGCGAGATATCGTTGTACCTGCGATTGATCCGCTCCGAAATAGGAAAGCGCGAGAAAAAAGCCGCCAATCAGGCCGGACCAGAATGTGTAGCGCTTGTGGGGATCGACCGAAAAATCGACCGCCTCGAGTTTTCCCATTTTCCCAGCGACCGATAGCGCGCCTTCAAACGACAGATCGGGCGCTAGCCGGTAAACCGCTACCGCAAAAGCGATTGCCATGCCCAACATAATCACGATCATCTGGTAGCGCTGTGTGATGCTTACAATCTTGGTGCCGCCTGCGACCGTGTAGATAATAACCAGTCCGCCTGCGAGCCAGATGGTCAGGTCCAAGCGCCACCCAAGTAAGGCAGAGAGAACAATGGCCGGCGCGTAGATCGTGATTCCAGCAGCGATGCCTCGTTGCACAAGAAACAGGAAGGCGCCGAGTAGCTGCGTCTTCTGATCGAATCGCTGGCCGAGATATTGATAGGCCGTGTAAACTTTCAATCGCTGGTAGATCGGAACGAAGACGGCGCAGACAACGATCAGTGCGAGCGGCTGCCCAAAATAATTCTGGATAAACCCTATGCCGCTCTCATAAGCCTGGCCCGGCATGGAAAGAAACGTGATCGGCCCCGCCTGCGTCGCGAGCACAGAAAGTCCGATTGTGGCCCACCGAATACTCGCATCGCCCTTGAGATATTGGCCTAACGAGGCGCTTCCGCGCGTTCGCCATAGGCCATAAAGCGGGATCGCCAGAATCGTGGCGATGAGAACGAGATAATCCAGCCGGTTCACGAAAACCGGATGGTAAAGAGGTAAAGAAGTACTACCTCCACTGCAAAAAGGGAAAGCGCCAGACCATACGCTTTGCGCCAGGAACGCGCATCTCGCTTATCATCACCGAGGTTCATTTTCCCAATGACAACATGTTCGCGAATAACCGATAAGCTCCCGGGACGCCGGCCGGCAATTGTCGAAACCAGGAATAACTGGTGTAGATAAAGAAACCTTTGCCGAACTTTGCAACCAGCAAAGCACCGTCGAGAGGCTTTTCCTTTGGATCGTTGGACGAAAGGATCGCGGTCCAAGCGGGATCCCATTTTTTAGGAAAATAAAGTCCACGTTCCTGAACCCACCCCTCGAAATCTTTCGACGTGATTTTGTTTGGGGTAGTCATGAGCGGATGATTCGGGGCCAGGATGCGCACTTCTGCGTTTTCGTCAGTAACGCGATCGCGGGAGATTTCCAGTGGATATGGCCCCAGTTGCTCAGTCTTAAGATCCGCCAGCGTGTTGTACTGCGCGATCACAACTCCGCCAGCTTTTACATAGGCAAACAGGTCCGGCAACCAGTTGTAAATTCGCTCCTGCGTGTTGTAGGCGCGGATTCCAAGCACCACAGCAGAGAACTGCGCGAGGTTCTTTGCCGTGATATCAGATTCGCTCAAAATCTTCACCGAGTACCCAATCTGTTGGAGACTTTCTGGAACGTCATCGCCAGCACCGGGAATGTAACCGATGCGATCGCCTTTTTTTCGAATGTCAGCCCGAACAAGCTTCACTTCTGCTGGCGGCATGAGCGTTTGGACGCCGATGTGCGGATACGAAATCCGCACGCGCTCGAACGAATAGTCGCGCCCGTCTATCGAAACGATGGCTTGCAACATCCCTTCGCTATTCTGATCTGGTGGCTTGACGGTAAACGTCGATACCGTCTCGGCATTGGCTCCCTTTAAGTCGATAGGCACGAATGACGGATCGACTCGCCATCCCGACGGCACGGCTAGTTTAAGTTCTCCTTTCACAGGGCCGGTGGCCGCCGTGACATGAACTGCAACGGGTTTCGGTTGATTCGTCGGGAATACCAACGCGCCGTCCCCGATCTTGATGAAAACGAGTGGCGCAATGACCAACGAGCGCCGCAGCTCGCCCCCAACCGGGTCAACCGTGCGGTACTTCCCGTCTAGGGTGTAACGGAGTTCCTGCCCGTTGATTTGAAGGACAATTTCTACCGGAAGATCGGGCGGATTTTCCGGGAGACCGATAAGCTGTTGATCGTCTACAGCGAAGGTACCAAGCGTTCCTGGTTTACGAAGCCAATAAGGCTGAGAATAAGGAGTGTTCGCCGGGATCCTGCAAGACAGATCCTTTGTTACGAGTTCGTTTGATGGAAGCTCGGCATCAATTTTCACCGAATCGCCGGTGAGCAAACAACGTGCTTCCTGCAGTGTGACTGGAATATCGCACCGGTTAATTGCATCTAGCTTTATTGTCACCGTTTGCCCCGGCGTGACGGTTTCATTGGTTGTCGACGCTTCGACATGCAAGCCGAGACACGCGGCGATAATCTTAGCCAACTCGGCTTTTTTCTCAGGGACCCAAGAGTCATCCTTAATTCCGTCCATCACCTGCCTTAGCTTCAATAACGCAGGCACCGAAGCGGAGGGATCGGCTGGACGGAACTGAGAAATGATCTGATGAATTTCGTTTGCAACAGATCCTGAATTCGCCACACGCGCCCAGGTCGTATCGATGCCCTCGAAAAGCGCAGTCCGCATGGGCCGACCCTCCAACAGTTTGAAGTATTCTTTTCGCGCTCCGCGTCGTGGCGGGCTTCCTACACCCTGGCTCTTGTGCATGCTCAGACTGGCCGCTGCAATTTCCGTGTACGCTTTCCCAAGGAGCGGATTGTAACCGCCTGCTTCCAAAACAGTCAGACCCGTTGGATCGAAAGGAAGGTTGCGGTTCGAAAAGAAAAATGGAGACGTGTTCCAAACCAGCCGGGTCGGCCGCCACGGTTTTACGAAAGCCAGCTGCTGTGGGAAGCGATTTGGGTCACCGGCAGCCGAGAATGCTTCCACCGCCAGCATGGCTGACGCGGTGTGATGACCATGCGTCAATTGATCCTCCGGACTAAAGCGCGTCACAATTACATCCGGTCGAAACTTCCGGACCACCCAGACCACATCGGACAGAATTTTGTCATGATTCCAGAAACGCAGAGCCTCTTCCGCTGTTTTTGAAAACCCGAAATCGATTGCTCGAGAGAAGAACTGGTTGGCATGGTCGATGCGTCGCGCTGCAAGTAACTCTTCGGTTCGAATGACGCCGAGGCCTTCGCGCAGTTCCGGGCCGATCAGGTTCTGACCGCCGTCCCCACGCGTGATCGAAAGATAAGCAGCGTCATAGAGTGAGCCGTTCGCCCACAGCGCCATGAGGTTGGTGTTTTCGTCATCGGGGTGAGCCGCAATGTAAAGAACCCGACCAAGCACGTTGAGCTTTTCTAGTGCGAGCTGAATCTCGCCGCTAGTCATCTGCTCAGGAGATAACAACGGCGGCGCATCGGCGGAACTGGCCGAGGCTGCGACTGCGAACATCGCAGCAACAACCGCTGCGCGGCAACGGCGTTTAATGCTGTCGCGCATCACGCGTAGCACTGCACTTTCCGATGAGAGTCCCATCGAGGCTATCGTCCCAAGTCCGAGATAGCCGCGTTATTTATTGATGTCCTGCTTCGCTCCGAGCCGATCGATGAGCCCCTGGATCGCCTGCTTCTGCGCGTCACTAGGAGCGGCAGTTTGCGCCTGTTTCGCGTCGTTCAGCGCGCCGGCGAAATCACCAGCTGCAGACTTGACGCGAGCACGCGCCAGATCTCCGTAAACTCCCTGCGGAAACCGTTTGTCGACCTGTTTGAAAATCTCCATTGCTTCAGTCCCCTTTTTTTGATTCTGCAATTGTCGACCATATGTATATAGTTGCGGCGCAGTGGCCTTCTCAAGCGCCTGGTCCCAGGTTTTCTTCGCCTCATCCTGCCGATTCAGCGCCTTAAGGATATCCGCTTTCGTGCTGAGATTTTCGAACCTCTCCTCATTCTGAATTGAGAGATCGGCCCAACGCAGTGCTTCATCCAGATTAGTTTTTTTGGTCAAACAAAATTGCGCCGCTTGGTATGGGGCTTGCCAGGCAAACTGGCCTGCGCCTTTCATTTGAGCTCGAATATTCTGCAACGTTTGATCCGCATCGTTGATCGAGACGGTGAAGGGAACACTTAACTTTTCCCATTTCAGCGTCACCGCCGTTGAATCTGGTTTCAAATTTTCAAATTCGTATTCAAGCGCCTCTTCCGATTGATCGAGGGGCTTCGGTTTCACATTTACGCGCAACGCATCGTCTTTCTGATCATAGCTGTAGCTCCCCCACCCGGTGTTCGTTTTCGAAAAAATGACCGTCCACGAATCCGGATTCGGAATCATGTGCAGCCCATAAGTTCCTTTGTCCAGCGGTTTGCCCTCCACCGAAACCGGATCGCTGAATTCAATCGTGGTGTTTTCATTAGCGCCCGCGCGCCAGACTTTGTCATACGGGACAAGGCCTCCCCAAATTTTTCGCCCGGTCACCAATGGGCGATGGTATTTGACCGTAATATCCGTCAGCCCGATTCGCTGTTTGACCTCGGCAGCCTGGCTGACATCAGGCAGCTTCAAATCGCTTTGCGCGGAAACAGTCCCGCAAAGTCCGAGAATGACGAGACAAAGAGCAAATGATTTAACGGTAAGTGTTGTCATAATTTAGGCGATTACCCTTCTCAGATTTTTGGCACTCCGCCAGGACATAATTACGAGATTTTTCCTCCGCAGCCGCATCCGGCAATTCGGCTTAGTTATCCAGATAACGAAGCGTGCTTAAGAGTAATCTGCGCTTCCGCGAGAGATCCTTCGCTGCACTCAGGATGAAATCTGCTCCTTGGGTGCAGTTTCCTTCTTCGGCTGGCGTTTTACCAGCGTGATTTGCTTGATGCGCGCTGAATCGGACGGGCTCCATGTCGCTACATCCGGATCGTCTTTGAAAGCATTATGGACGAGGCGGCGTTCGTAGGAATTCATCGGCTCGAGCTGAAGTGAACGCCCGGTGATCCGCACACGTTCGGCCAATTCCCGAACCCGTTGCACGATGCGGTCTTCGCGCATGGAGCGGTAATGCTCGCAATCGACGATGACTTTTTCAGCATCGTTGTCCCTGGCTTGCAGCAGCCGATTGAGCAAAAACTGGATGGCCTCCAATGTCTCGCCGTTGCGCCCAATCAGGCGGCCGCTTTCCTCGGTATAAATCTGTAGCGTCGGGTTGCCACCCTCATTGCTGGTCTCCTCGATTTGCACAACGAAACCGAGATAACCCAGCATGGTATCGAGTAGATCCTTTGGCGTCATCATCGCTTCCGTTTCGCTGGCGCCGCAACTTTTTCCAATGTTGGCATCGGTTGTCGTTTATTCTGATAAAATTGCAAGATACTGAAAAGATTCTGAGCGGTGTAATACAATGCCAGAGCCGCGGCAAAATTGTAGCAGATAAATAAAAAGATCAGCGGCGTGAACATCATTATCCGGCGCTGTGTGGGATCGCCTGTCTTTGGCGTCATCGCCATGAGCCAAACCTGCGTCGCAGCCATGCATAACGGGATGATATTGACCGGCCAACCAAGCAACGGCAGGTGTGCAATCGTGTCGGGCTGGGAAAGATCTTTTACCCACAGAAATTTCGCGTTTCGCAATTCCACCGCCTGCCCCAGCATTTTGAAAAGCCCGAAAAAGATCGGGATTTGAATCATCATGGGCAAACAGCCGCCGACCGGATTGATGCCGTATTGCTTGTAAAGCTTCATCAACTCCTGATTCATCCGTGTCGGATCGTCTTTGTACTTGTCCTTCAACTCCTGCATTTTCGGCGAGAGCGCAGCCATCTGGCGCATGGAACGGTTTGCCCGGTTTTGAATCGGCCAGAGCGTGAGCTTGATGATGGTGGTGAGAGCCAGAATGGCGAGGCCGTAGTCATGCAGCCAGCTGTGGAGCAGGTTCATGAAGTTGAGCAGAAACTGGCATACCAGTTTGAACATCCCGAAGTCCATCACCTCGGCTTCATTGTGCGGAAGTTGCGCGAGCCGATGGTAAAGTTTCGGCCCGGCATAGATTTCAAAACGCGCGCTGTACGTTTGCCCGGGTTGCAACTGAAATCCCGGCATGCCCATCGCTCCGTCGATACCGAGTAACTTTTGGTCAGGCGGTCGTTCAATATCGAAGCCCTTACCCCACACGCCGGTGGCCTTGGCGGTAAGCGGCGCCATCAGCGTTGTGAAAAATTGATTGCTCACCGCAACCCATTCTGCGCCGGCGAGATTCTCCTGGTAGTAAGGTCGCGCAGCGCGCTGGCCGATCCCAAGAAATCCGCCGCTGCTGCCAAACCAACCAACATCGATTCCTTTTGCCCGTCCATCGATGCACCAGACGAGCCGCGTATAGGAAGGATAATCTTTAAGATGAACAGGCGCTGCCGACCCAAGCGCCACAAAATAACCACTGCTTTGATATGGTTTGGTAC
>JBKPLM010000215.1:0-9442 GCA_046731655.1 Verrucomicrobiota bacterium
GTCCAAGGTTGCCCGCGTCAATTTCGACTGGACTGAAGTACGCGACGTGATCGCAAAGATTGAAGAAGAAATTCAGGAATTAAAACAGGCCGTCCTGGAGCAAAATCAGAAGTCGATCGAAGACGAAGCAGGCGATTTGCTCTTCGCAGTCGTCAATCTCGCACGGAAATGCAAACTCGATGCGGAAAGCGCGTTGCAAGGCGCCACTGATAAATTCGTCGCCCGATTCAATCGATTAGAGAACGAATTGACCGCGCGTGGAAAAAAATTGGGCGACGTCGATCTTGCGGAGATGGATACAATTTGGAACGCGATTAAGAAAGATGCTGGATGCTAGATACTGGATTCCAGATTGCCGCAGGATTGTTTATCTAGCATCAAGCATCTGCAGCGAGGGCGTTTGCTTGTAATTCGGCTTCGGCGATATTCCTCGCCCCGATGAATCTTCTGATCAATTTGCTGTCTGTGTTTTTTGTTCTGGTGGCCCTGATCATGGTGCTCGTGATCTTAATGCAACGTCCAAAGAGCGAAGGCTTGGGCGCCGCATTTGGCGGAGGCGTCACGGAAAACATTTTCGGCGCGCAAACCACGAACGTGCTGGTGAAATTCACGACCTGGCTGGCTGGCATTTTCTTCGCGCTCACGTTTGGGTTGTCGGTTTTGTACGCTCATCGGGGCACCGGCGGGGAGAGCGCGTTCCGGCGTGAGCTGATGAAACAGCAAGCCGCACCGGCCACTTCTCCCTCTCCAGCAAAACCTCAAGCTTCCCCCGTTTCTTCTCCCGCGAGTTCGCCAATTCAGGCGTCTCCTGCCTCTTCCCCGGCGCCAACGGCGCAACCAACAGCGATGCCGTAACGCCGGCGTTTCGCTGACGGGACGAGAAAGACGGCTGTCCAGCCGTCTTAGTTTTTTCTCGGCGACTTGGAAGCCGCCACTCTTTGAGACCGGCGGCAAAGTTCGCCGAATTGTTACTTCTTCGTCATACGCCTGTAACAATCGGTCTCTAGCTTCCACGCGTTCACTTAACCGCGTCCCCTCAGGCAACTGAAAAATCATCACAACAAGGAGAAACGAATGTTGACCAAGGAAAACATCTTACGCGCAGCCGGAGCGAGCCTGGTTGCGATTCTTTCGCTGGCGGCACAGCCTCTAAGAGCTCAAGGATCCGATGCCGAGCGGCTGCAAAAGCTCGAACAAGCCGTCAACCAGCTACAAAAGCGCAATGCCGAGCTTGAACAGGAGGTCTCGGGATTAAAGAAGCGAACTTCCTGGGCGCCCGTGGTTGGGGCTGAAGGCAAAACCACGACCGAGGTGACCAGCGATGGAAAGACATACATCGAGAAGCTCGTCCCGGAATTACACGGCGGCGAAAAATGGAAATTGTTCCCTGCACTCACTGAATTGGAACTTTTCGGTGATGCGCGTCTGCGATATGAATATCGCGGTGGCAGACTTCCCAGTAACGATCCGAATAATCCAAGCGATTGGCTGGAGCGCGAACGCGAACGTTACCGTTTGCGGTTCGGATTGCGCGGTACGCTGCTTGATGACTGGTTCTTCGGAATCCGATTGGAAACCAGCACGAGTCCGCGTTCGACAAACGTAACCTTCGGCGATGACAGTAGCGTCAACGGTCCTTTCTCGAAAGACAGTGATCGTATCAGTGTTGGCCAAGTTTATTTGGGCTACAAAGGGTTCCACGACTTTACCTTTGAGGGTGGCCGATTCGCGGTCCCATTCGTCAATACATCGTTGCTTTGGGATGACGACATCAACGTAGAAGGCTTGGCTGAGCAGTGGAAACACACCTTTACGTTTGGAGGAGGAGCGCCTCCGCCTGCGTCATTTAACAAGGATGGCAAAGCCGTTGCGGCTCCGCCACCATCGGAGCCCTTCCTAAAACTCGACCTTTTCGCAAATTTCGGACAATTCGTTTACGACGATGACAATCCGGAAAATCCAATCGGCCCGCGCTCAACGATAGAGCAGCCGGTAACCGGAGAAACTCAGCTTGTCCCGAGAGCCGATGCGTTTTTGCTCGGCTGGCAGGTAGGCGCAAAATTTGAGTTCCCGCATATCCTATATTTCCAGTTTGCGCCAACGCTCTACAACTACACCGGCAACGGCGACACGTTTAACATTCATTTCTCAGGTGATCCCGGTGGCAATCAAACCGGTATCAATAGTCTTTTGGTTTTCGACATCCCTGCCGAGATCGGCTGGAAAGTCGGAAAGATACCGATGCGTATCTTTGGAGATTTTGCGACTAACCTCGACGCTGACGATCGTGCAACCGCCGCGGGCCATTCAGGCAAGGGCGGTGACCGTTACGCGTATGAGGTCGGCCTCGGCCTCGGCCAGTTAAAGAAAAAACGTGATTGGGAGGTTCGCGCCTGGTGGCAACACACCGACCAGTACGCGGTGGATCCGAACCTGGTCGATTCAGACATCTTCGATAGTCGGGTTAACTTAGAAGGCGTAGCCGTCAAAGCTGGCTACATGTTGGCTGATGCCATCGTTTTCAACCTCACCTATGCCTATGGCTGGCGCGTCGACGACTCGATCGGCACTGGTGGCATCGGCGATATCGGCATCAATCCGCTGGACCAGTACCAGATATTTCAAGCGGATCTGAGCGTCAAATTCTAACTTGGTTAGGTTAATCGAAGCCCGCCGGGAGTAACTTTCCCGGCGGGCTCTTTTTGGGGTGATTGCTTCTGCGAAGGCGAGCGCAATTCGCAGAATACCGACTGTCTCTTTAAAAATCCGGCGGCGAGAGCGTTCGCTTCCCCCGAAGGAGTTCAGCCCAAATTTTCACGGCCTCACGTTTTCGTCTTGAAGCTGTAACAATCGGCTCCTAGCCTCGACCGCGTTTACTGAAACCGCGTATTAAGGCAGCTGAAAGACCATCACAACAAAGGAGAAACCAATGCCGATCAAAAAAAATATCTCACGGGCAGCCGTGACCAGCCTGATTGCGATCATTGCGATTGCTGGGCAATCAACCGGTGCGCAAACAGTGTCCGACGAGGCCCGGCTCCAAAAGCTTGAACAAGCCGTCAGCCAGTTGCAGAAGCGCAACGCCGAGCTCGAACAGGAGGTCGCGGGATTAAAGAAGCGTACGGCTTGGGCGCCCGTGGTTGGGGCGGAAGGCAAAACTAAGACGGAGGTGACCAGCGATGGAAAGAGATACGCCGAAAAACTCGTGCCTGAGTTACATGGCGGCGAAAAATGGAAATTGTTCCCTGCACTCACTGAATTGGAGCTCTTCGGTGATTTCCGTCTGCGCTATGAATATCGCGGCGGCAGAACCGACGATACGCCGGTCGCAGCGCCCAGCCCAGGTGTAGCAGGGACGCACGATTGGCAGGAACGCGAGCGCGAGCGTTATCGCGTGCGCTTTGGATTACGGGGTACGGTGCTTGACGACTGGTTCTTTGGACTCCGATTAGAGACCAGCTCGAGCGCTCGCTCGACGAATGTCACAATGGGAGGTGACGCCAGCAACGGCGCGTTTTCGAAAGGCGACGACGGCATCGCCGTGGGACAGGCTTATTTGGGCTACAAAGGTTTCCCCGACGTCACACTGACCGGCGGCCGATTTGCGATCCCATTCGTCAAAACGCCTTTGGTGTGGGATGACGACATTAATATTGAAGGCTTGGCGGAGCAGTGGAAACACACCTTTACTTTTGGAGGCGGAGCGCCTCCACCTCTATCATTCAGTAAGGATGGTAAAGCGATTGCGCCTCAGTCGCCGTCGGAGCCATTCCTGAAACTCGATCTGTTCGCGAACTTCGGGCAGTTTGTCTATGACGATGCTAACCCGTCAAACCCGCTTGGCCCACGTCCCACAACGGAGCAGCCGATAGGCGGTGAGACTCAGCTCACCCCGGACACCAATGCATTCATGCTCGGATGGCAGATAGGAGCGAAGTTTGAGTTCCCGCACATCTTGTACTTCCAGTTTGCGCCGGCCCTCTACAATTATACCGGCAACGGCAATACGTTTAACGTCCACTATCAAGGCGGTGATCCAAACTTAACAAACGCAGAGTCGCTGGCACAGAACCAGACCGGCATTAACAGTCTTTTAGTTTTCGATATTCCGGCTGAAATCGGGTGGAAGATCGGGCAGATACCGATGCGCATCTTTGGGGATTTCGCGACGAACTTCGAGGCGGACGACCGAGCCACGGCCGCGGGGCATCCCGACAAGGGTGGCGACCGCTATGCATACCAGATCGGTCTCGGTATCGGTCAGCTAAAGAGGAAGCACGATTGGGAAATCGACGCCTGGTGGCAACACCAGGATCAGTACGCGCTGGATCCGAACCTGATCGATAATGATCTCTTCGACGCCCGTTTGAACCTGGAAGGCGTGGCCGTGCGAGCTGGGTACATGCTGGCGGATGCCATTGTTCTGAACCTTACCTATGGTTATGGTTGGCGGATTGATGATTCGCTGGGCACGGGAGGCACCGGCGATATTGGAATCAATCCGCTCGATCAGTATCAATTATTCCAAGCTGATCTGAGTGTTAAATTCTAATCCGGTTAGGTTAATCCAAGGCCGCGGCTGGATATTCCCTCGGCGGGCCTTTTGCTAATGGTCGCTTTTTGCCACACAAACGTAACAGTAATTCTTTTGCCCACAGATCGCTTGATTCTTAGGCTTGTTGCTGACCGCGAATGCAAGCGATCAGCTTTCCCCGCAGAGGTCCAGCGCAAATCTTCACGGCCCAGCAGCGTTTCTCATTCGGGAAATCGGAGAAGCAACTGCCGGCGGCGCGGCGTTATCGCACCGGCTGGATCTCGGACACGCACCTAGGCACACGCGGCTGCAATGCCACAGCATTGCTCGATTTTCTTCGCGAGAATGATTTCGAAACGCTCTACGTCGTGGGTGATCTCATCGATATCTGGTCGCTACGACGCGGGATTTATTGGCCGCAGCAACATAATGACGTCATCCAAAAAATTTTGCGCAAGGCCCGCAAGGGCACCCGTGTAATTTATATCCCAGGAAATCACGACGAATTAGTACAGAGCTTTCTCGGTGCATACGGAAACATCGACATTAAAGAGAACGCAATTCATGTGACAGCTTGCGGGGAACGTATCTTAATCATTCATGGCCATGAACTCGACGCGGTCGTGCAAAACGTGAAGTGGCTGGCATTTGCTGGTGACGTTGGTTATCAATTTTTGCTCTCGCTGAATCCGCTCATCAATTTCGTCAGACGGCGGTTCGGTCTCGGCTACTGGTCACTCAGCGCCTATGCGAAGCGGCGGGTGAAAGACGCCGTCAGCTTCATTGGTAAATTCGAGGCTGCTGTCGCGCATTATGCGGAACGCTATCACGTGGATGCCGTTCTATGCGGCCACATCCATAGCCCGGCCATTCGGGAGTTCGGCAAGATCACATACTATAACTGCGGCGACTGGGTGGAAAGTTGTTCGGCACTTGTTGAGGGTGAGGACGGCAACCTTGCAATGGTCAATTACCATCCGTTCTCCGCATCCTCGCAAAGAAAAGTGGCGGTGGCACAAACTACGCATAATGACGAAGTCCAAATGTCGAATTAATGTCGAAGCCCAAATGACGGCTTGAATCAGCAGGTCTAAACGGCACCACAATTCGGTCTTCATCGTTCCTTCGTGCTTCGTCATTTGTCATTGATCGGGTTTGCCTGCTGTTACGGGATCGTCACGCCGTTTTGAACAATTCGTAACCTGACGCATTGCGCGGACAGCTTTATCGAATGCCTGGCTATGAACGTGATTAAAGTGAGGAGAACGGTCTTCAGAAGTGCAAACAAGAGATTGAGAAGGCTTCGCTCGTTTCGCGAATTAACCCACGCCTACTTTACGAGGGAAAACAGTTTGGAGTTTATCCTCGCGGCGCTGTTGTTTGTGATAATCGTGGCGATCTCAGCCTGGCCAATCCTTGCAGCCGCAGGCGCATTACACGAATTTTTCCAGCGCGCACTAACGTGATTGGCAAGGGTCTTCATAAGCGTTCAGCCTTTGCTCGCCCTGTAGCGGAAACACATCTTGCTAAAGCAAGGTGTCAATAGGAGCCAACGCGAAAATCTCGACAGTAAGCCCATCGCGTTTAGCATGTTGGCCTTGTGCAAAAAAGTGCTCGAGCAGTAAACAACCGGGAAATTGAACGAAAATTTCTGCTTAAGCGATTGCCGGATAAACCGAATCGATCGCGGTGCTACATTATCGAGCAAGGTTATCTGGCGAGTGAACCCGCAGGCAGACAGGTCCGTCTCCGCAGAATAGGCAGCGCCGCCACACTGACTTTCAAGGTGGGCCGCGGTAGCCACCGGGAAGAACGCGAGATCAGGCTTAGTCCAAAACAGTTCGACACGCTTTGGCCAGGGACCGCGGGCAGAAGATTGCGCAAGGTGCGGTGCGAAATTCCCTGGAAAAATCTAGTCATTGAGATTGACATTTATCAGGGTAGCCACGCCGGTCTGGTGGTGGCAGAAGTAGAATTTCCCGACCGCGTCAGCTGTCGAAAATTCAAACCGCCTTCCTGGTTTGGAAGGGAAGTGACTGGGGAAAAACGTTACAGCAACGTACGACTCGCCAACGAGTAATTAGGGAATTCTATGGGTTTCAAGTTGAAATTGCGTGAGCCATTGCCGGACGGACTGACAAGAGTCTTCCGGGAACAGATAGAGTCCGCTCTCGAGTTGTGCCGGCATCCCGCAAAACAACGCGGCGTTACCGTGCACGAAGTGCGCAAGCATCTTAAAAAGCTGCGCGCAGCGATGCGCCTTGCCATTACCGAAGTTGGCAAGAACCGTCATACGCGCGAGGATCGCTGCGTGCGCAAGATCGGACGGCTTGTCTCGGACTTGCGCGATGCGCAGGTGCGACTGCAAACACTTATTCAATTGCGCGACGAGACGGCAAAAGGGCCAGAAGACAATCCATTTCCGCGTATCGAAGAATTATTGTCCCTGGAACGGGAAAGTTTTTCCGCGGCGTTTGCCGGCTGGCAAAAACAAGCCATCCCGCAGCTAGAACGCGCGGAAGCACGTATTCTGAAATGGCCACTTGAGGGCCTGACCTGGAAGCAGATTTGCGGCGCGGTCGGGAAAATCTACAAACGCGGCCAGCGCGGACTCGCCAAGACGATTAGCGACGCAGATCCAGAAAATTTTCATGCCTGGCGCAAACGGGTGAAAGATCTCTGGTATCAGTTGCGCATTTTGCAGCCGCTTAACCGCGTGGTTCTGACGGAGATGGCCCACGACGCGGAAGTCTTAGGCGAATTACTCGGAAGCGAGCATGATTTGGCTTTCCTTTGGGCGCGCCTGGAGAAGGAAAGCAGCGATGACGCGCTCCGCGATGAGCTCGCACACTTCGAGAAAATAATCCGTAAACGCGGCAAACGATTGCGCACGAATGCACTTGAACTCGGGCGCCGTTTCTATGCAGAGCCTGCGAAGGCTTTCACGAAGCGCATCTCTATCTTTGTAGGTAAGCGGATTTGAGTTGATTACTGGTCCTGGTAGCAGTCGAGGTACTTGATTCCGGATCCGGTGTTGAAAATGACCACGCGTTCTCCTGAACGAATTTTGCCTGCCGAACGGAGCGATTTTAAACCAGCGAAGCAGGCGGCAGCTTCGGGGGCTACGAAGAGACCCTCGCTCGATCCCACTTCGCACGCGACACGGACCATCTCTTTATCATCAACAGCAATTGCGCCGCCCTTGGACTGACGAAGAATGTTCAGAATCAGGAAATCCCCGATCGCTTTGGGAACACGCAGGCCAGCGGCAATGGTGCGCGCGTTAGGAAACTCTGCAGCGGTTTTTCCTCCAGCTTTGAAAGCGCAGACGATTGGTGCGCAACCGGTGGCTTGCACCGCAAACATGCGCGGGCGCTTTGCCCCCATCCAGCCGAGCGCCTCCATTTCACTGAACGCTTTCCACATTCCGATGAGACCCGTGCCGCCGCCGGTTGGATAAAGAATTGCGTCGGGTAACCGCCAATTGAATTGCTCCGCTAATTCGTAGCCGAGTGTCTTTTTTCCCTCGACACGATACGGCTCTTTGAGCGTGGACATGTCAAACCAACCCTCTTTCGCTTTTCGCCGGGCAATCTCAGCGCCGCAATCCGTAATCAACCCGTCCATCAATGTCACATGAGCGCCCAACTCACGACATTCGATGATGTTTGCCTGCGGTGTATCGCATGGCATGAAGATGTGCGCTTCCAGGCCGGCCCGAGCCGCGTAGGCGGCAAGCGCTCCGCCAGCATTGCCGGCGCTGGGAACAGCGAGCTTGGTTGCTCCCAGATGTTTTGCCATGGACACGGCAACACTCATCCCGCGCGCCTTAAAGCTCTGTGTTGGATTGAGCGATTCGTCCTTGATCCAGAGATCGATGTCGTCGCCAAATTTTTCCGCCCGCAATAGTGGTGTTCCGCCTTCGCCTAACGAAACCGGCTCAACGTCACCAGGCAGCGGCAACACTTCGCGATAACGCCATAAAGTTTTCTCGCGTGTTGCCACTATCTCGCGCTTCATAGTCCGACTCGCAGCGGCGAGATCGACAATCGCAAAGAGTGGTTTGCTGCATGAAAGACAGAGATTCTGCAGGCGCGACGACGTGTGCTGACGGCTGCACGCGGTGCATTCCAGATGCGTGACAAACATGGGACAATAAAGCGTAGCACGTTTGCGGCTTGTGGTAGATTTGACGCGATGGATTTGATGACACTAACTGAAATTCGCCGCGCGGCGCAGAATGGCGCGGTACCTGCGCGCGTACATGTGCAGGTGGAAGCGGCCACTGCAAAGACGCAACGCGAAGGAAAACCATACTGCGAATTGGCTTTGGCAGATGCGTGCGATCGAAAGACGCTACGGGTGTGGAGTGATCATCCCGCTTACAAATCATGCAGCGCATTTACCACCGAAAGTTTCATCGAGCTCACTGGCGACTTTCGTGTACATCCTCAATACGGACTCGAAGCAGATAAGTGGATGGTACGGCCACTCTCTGAACAAGAGAGAAAAGAATTGCTGGAAGGACCGGCAGACTTGCGCACCAAGCAGGCATCTGACTGGGAATTTATCCTGCAATCCATCGGCACGATCTCTGATCCTCGCCTTCGCGCATTATCGGAAATCTTCGTCAACAAATGGGGCGACCGATTTCGTCGCGCCGCAGCAGCTCGCAAATATCATCACGCCCGGCGCGGCGGCCTCGTCGAGCACACGGCGCAAATGATGCGCTTAGGGAGGGCTATCGCGCCTCTCTATTCGCAGTTGAACCTTGATCTTTTGATCGCGGGCATTCTCTTTCACGACTCGGGTAAGCTTTGGGAAAATCAGTTTTCCGAAACCGGCTTCGTCATGAGCTACGACGAGCTCGGTGAATTGGTTGGTCACATTTCGATTGGCCTCGAGCTT
>JBKPLM010000216.1:0-15286 GCA_046731655.1 Verrucomicrobiota bacterium
ATGGTTTGCTGGTGCATGTTGAACTGGAATGGATTTATGTTTACTTTGCCAACTGGTTTTTGGGGTGCTACAACGCAAACGCGGTATTCCTCAGTGTGTCGGTCGATAAGGATGGCCATTACTTCTTTGATAAAAATGAAATGACCGAGGCTGATCTGCAGGCGCGCCTGATCCAGGTGCACCAATCAGATCCAGATGCGAAAGTGTTCGTGCGCGGCGATCGCGACACGGTTCATGGAAACATTGTTCATTTGCTCGATATGCTTCGCTCGGCGGGATTCTATAAGATCTCATTCGAAATTAAGAGCGAGGCGCTAAAGGGGGTGCCGGGAGCCGGCACGTAATCTGGTTATGGCACAGGAAGCACCAAAACCACTACTTTATCGGCCCCCGGCTGCATGGTATTTCTGGGGCGCTTTAGGCGCCGCGTTAGCAATTCACCTCACCGCAGTTGCCCTGGCTCAAAAACGGGAGGTCGCGGTAGAAGTTCCTCCCGACATACCGACGGCTGTTATAGAGGCAACGCTCCAAGCCAGTGAAGAACCTACGCCTCCGCCGGAGGACATCCCTTTGCCTGAGCCTCCACCACCACCCGAAATTAAGCCCGAGTACGTGGAGGAGACGACTCCTCCGCCAAAGAAACCGCAGACCCAAAAATTCACGCCCATTAAGGCGCCGCAAGCTGCTGGCCGGCCCGGTGCGATGTCGATCTCTTCGGCCAAAGCCCTTGCCACTTACGCACCGCGTCCACAGTACCCCTACGAAGCGCGGTCAAGGCATGTTACGGGCAGCGGAGTGTGTGTGGTCGAAGTCGATCCTGGAAGCGGCAGCGTAACCAGTGCGTCAATGGCGCAAAGTATAGGAAATCCGATATTGGATAACGCGGCGACGAGTGCGTTCCGGCAGTGGCGATTCAAGCCAGGGTCAGTTTCAAAGGTCAAAATCCCGATCACGTTCACGATGACAGGCGCTCAGTACTGAAAATCCCTTGGAGTCTAACATATGAAACTCGGTTCACCGGTTCCGCACAAGAGAGCGCGCATTGAAATCATTCCTTTGATCGACATTATGTTCTTCCTGCTGGCCAGCTTCATGATGGTCAGTCTGAGCCAGACTCACATGAAAGGAATTCGGGTCAATCTGCCGGCCGCAGTTGCTCCACCTCCAAGCCCGGTAAAGGACTACGTCTCGATCAAGGTTCAGGAGGGAAATGCGGTTTACTTCGACAACCAGTACGTATCGGATGATCAAGTCCTGCCGCGCCTTTTTGAGCTTCATCGCGCAAACCCGGAGATTAAAGTCTCCATCAGTGCCAGCTTGATGGCGATGCATGGCGACGTGATTACCGTGCTCGACAAAGTTCGTTCTGCCGGAATCACGAAAGTTGGGTATCAAATCAGGGCTGCAGGCGCACCGGGCGCACCTGCCACGCAACCGGGGGCTCCGCCTCCACCGCCTCCGCCGCCCCCGAAGCCTTAGACTTTGCCGCAGAGTACCGGCAGGTTGGTTTGCAATTCGCGAATCGCCTTTGCGCGGTGACTGACATTGTTTTTCACCGCCGCTGGCAGTTCGGCAAAAGTTTCTTTGAATCCATCTGGAATAAAGACCGGATCGTATCCGAACCCCTGTGAGCCGCGTGGCTGTTCGGCGATTTTCCCTTCTACGACTCCTTCGAACGTCGCGAGGACCTGGCCATCGCGCGCAACCGCCACGACGCAACGAAATCGCGCATGGCGCTGATTGATTTTCGCATCAACTTTCCTGAGTCTGCTCAGTAACTTCACGATTTTTTCTTTGTCGCTCGCGTTCGCACCTGCGTAGCGTGCCGAATGAATTCCCGGCGCGCCTCTCAAAGCTTCGACTTCCAGTCCCGAATCGTCCGCGATTACTAAACCGGGCAATTTTTTTGATACTGCGATCGCTTTGAGCTTCGCATTTTCTTCGAAGGACGTTCCACTCTCCGTTATTTCGGAAATTTCGGGATGGGCGGTGAGATCCCGCAGAGCCCACTCTGATCCGAGAATTTGCTCAATCTCCCGCGCCTTATGCGCGTTACGCGTTGCCACAATCAATTGCATGCGCGTTTGACAGGATTCAAGGTTAACGACTAATCCACAATGATGACCACGAATAATGGAAAGTTATGGGGTGTGAAGAGATTTTTTGTGAATTCCTGTTCGTTCGTGTCCATTCGGGCTTAAACCATGGACGAGCGCCGCAAACCGTATCCATTCGACAAGTTCGAACCAAAATGGCAGGCCATCTGGGAAGAGCGACAGCTCTTTCACGCGCCCAATCCGGATGAGAAAGGTTTCGATCCCTCGAAGTCGAAATTTTACGTCCTCGACATGTTTCCCTATCCGAGTGGCGCAGGCCTGCATGTTGGCCACCCCGAAGGTTATACCGCCACGGATATCATCGCGCGTTACAAGCGCATGCGTGGATTCAATGTCTTGCATCCGATGGGGTGGGACGCATTTGGTCTCCCTGCGGAGCAATACGCGATCAAAAGCGGCCAGCACCCGGCAATCACCACGCGCGAAAATGTGGCTAGCTTCAAGAACCAGCTCAAGCGAATTGGTTTTTCCTATGACTGGCAGCGTGAGATCAACACTACCGATCCACGTTATTACAAGTGGACACAGTGGATTTTTCTCCAGATCTATAATTCCTGGTTCAATCCGACCACAAATAAAGCTGAGCCCGTTTCGACCTATTCGGGCAAAAACCCGGATGAAGTTCGCCTCGCTTATGTCGCTGACGTGCCGGTGAACTGGTGCCCGGGACTCGGTACTGTTTTGGCTAACGAGGAAGTGGTTGACGGAAAAAGTGAGATTGGCGGTTTTCCGGTCGTCCGTCGGCCAATGCGCCAATGGATGTTGCGAATTACCGCGTACGCAGAGCGGCTACTGACGGAGTTGAACGCACTCGATTGGCCCGAAGGGGTCAAGTTGCTTCAGAGAAACTGGATCGGCAAAAGCGAAGGTGCAGAGATCGATTTCAAGATCGACAAAAGCGACCAAAAGATCCGTGTTTTCACAACACGTCCCGACACGCTTTACGGCGGAACGTTCCTGGTGCTCGCGCCGGAACATTACTTTGTCGATCTCATTGTCACCGAGGAGCAATGGCCCGCAGTGCGCGAATATCGCGAACGGACCGCGCACAAAAGCGATCTCGAACGCGCCGATCTCTCGAAAGACAAAACCGGCGTATTCACGGGCGCGTACGCGATTAATCCGGCGACCAACCAAAAGATTCCGATCTGGATCGCTGATTATGTGCTGATTGGTTACGGGACCGGCGCGATTGGCGGCGTGCCGGCCCACGACGAACGCGACTTGGAATTCGCGAGAAAGTTCGATCTGCCGACTGTGACTGTCGTTCAGCCAATCGGAGATGAACCGGCATTTGGGTTCACCGGCGAGGGAATTGCCATCAATTCCCCAGTCATCGACGGCCTAACGAGCGCGGAAGCAAAGAAAAAGATCACGGCATGGCTCGAGGAACATGGTCAGGGCAAAGGCGCGGTGAATTACAAATTGCGTGACTGGCTTTTTTCGCGGCAGCGTTACTGGGGCGAACCGTTTCCGATTATCTGGGAAGATGGCAATCACCATTCGTTAGGCGAGGGCGAACTGCCTGTCGTGCCGCCGCCGCTGGAAGATTACAAACCTACCGGGACAGGGGAGCCGCCGCTGTTCAAAGCGAAAGATTGGATTCGTTATTCAGAAAAAGCGACTCGCGAAACGAATGTCATGCCCCAATGGGCCGGCTCGTGTTGGTACTACCTGCGATTCTGCGATCCAAACAACGATCAGCGTTTCGTCGGAGAACAGGCCGAACGCTATTGGATGGGCGGCGAGGAGCCGGGTGGTGTTGATTTGTACGTCGGCGGCACCGAGCACGCGGTCCTGCATCTGCTTTATGCGCGCTTCTGGCAAAAGGTGTTGTTCGATCTCGGTTATGTCTCGAAGCCGGAGCCGTTCCAGCGGTTGGTCAATCAAGGAATCATCCTGGGTGAAGATAACCGGAGAATGTCCAAATCGCGCGGCAACATCGTTAATCCGGACGACGTGATCAAACAGTACGGCGCCGACGCCTTTCGTTGTTACGAAATGTTTATGGGACCCCTGGAGCAAATGAAACCCTGGAGCATGCGCGGCGTGGAGGGTGTGTCGCGTTTTCTTGCGCGCGTCTGGCGTCTGTTCATGACCGAGAATCAGGCCGGCGACTGGGTCTTATCCGAGAAAATCAAAGAGATCGACCCAGACAAGGCGCAGCAAAAGGTAACACATGCCACCATCAAGAAAGTCACTGAGGACATCGAGTCATTCTCGTTTAACACGGCAATTTCACAGATGATGATTTTCGTAAACACGTTTACTGGCGCCGAAACGATTCCCTTGACATCAATGCGCGCCTTTCTGGTCTTGCTCAGTCCGTTCGCCCCGCATATTGCCTCCGAGTTGTGGGAAAGGTTGAACGCGAGTTTTGCTGATGCGGTTGGCGATATCAACGGGCAACAGTGGCCCTCATACGATGAGCGGCTACTTGTCGAAGACGAAGTGGAAGTCGTCCTTCAGATTAACGGGAAAGTGCGTGATCGAATGAAGATGTCTATTCTCGCAACGGACGAACAAATGAAAACCGCCGCCCTGTCGAACTCGAAGATTCAACAGCGGATCGCAGGCAAGACAGTGCACAAGGTGATTGTAGTTCCCAGAAAGCTAGTCAATATCGTCATATGAAGAAGATCTGGAAGGAATTCCAGGAATTCGCCGTCAAGGGTAACTCGGTCGATCTCGCGGTGGGCGTGATCATCGGGGCCGCGTTTGGTTCTATTGTCAATTCACTGGTCAAAGACGTAATCATGCCGCCAGTCAGTCTCCTCACCGGTGGACTCGATTTTTCTAACAAGTTCCTGGTGCTGCGATCAGCCAAAGACGGCTCTGTCATGTTCAATACACCGGCCGACGCGGCGAAAGCCGGGGCTATCACTTGGAATTACGGCAACTTCATGACCCTCGTCGTCAACTTTTTAGTTGTCGCGGCAGCGGTTTTCCTTCTGGTCCGGGCCATTAATAAACTTCGACGGCCAGCCGAAAAAGAACCGGACAAGAAAGATTGCCCTGCGTGCGCGATGAAAATACCGATCACGGCGACTCGTTGTCCGTATTGCACTGGTGAGTTAACGCAAGCGACCACGCGGTGATGTTGAGGCCGCGTTTTCGATGCCGGCCAGAAAGATACATTCTCCAGGCTTCGCGGGATCAACGGTCTTCGCCTTAGGGAATTTTCTTAAATTATTGCTTGCCCTCAGTGGCTTCGGCTGCTAGGAAAACCGCCAATGCCGAAGTGCCTTAACCTTACGGTGGCAGCAGCTGGCGCTTGTTTGGTCGTTGGTTGCGCTACTCAGTCGAAATCAAGTCTTAACAGCGCTCGTCACGTCCCAAACGTTCGCACTACCGCCTATACGCACAGTGAGGGTAGCGGAAGCCACAACGCAATCGGCACCTATCTTTCCGGTCGGCACGTGATGAGTGCCGCCTCTGATTGGTCACATTATCCGCTCGGCACACGGTTTCGCATCGCCTCGACGAACGAGGAATATATTATCGACGATTACGGGTGGGCACTTGTTGGGACTGATACAATCGACTTGTACAAGCCGAGCCGGCTGGAAATGAAGCGCTGGGGAGTCCGCCGCGTGGACATCGACATCTTGCAATGGGGATCTGAGGAACAAAGTTTGAAAGTGCTCGCACCGCGCTGCAAACATCGTCGCGTGCAGCAGATGGTCACAGCTCTTGAGAAAAAAAAGGGGAAAACCGTCGCGCAAACCTCTCCTCCTCGTAGTTCGCTTTGATTTACAGCCAATCGCGCCGCATTTTCCCGGCGAATGAGAATTTTCGTTGTTGGCGGTGCGGGCTACATCGGGAGCGTTTGTGCCGAACTGTTGCTGAATGAGGGCCACGATGTTTTCGTCTTCGATAATCTGACCGAAGGCCACCGGCGCGCACTCGATTCACGCGCTACCTTCATTCAAGGTGAGTTGGCCGATCGCGCGCAAATCCAGGATGCGCTGTCGAGTGCCCGCCCGGACGCCGTAATGCATTTTGCAGCAAACGCGCTCGTTGGGGAATCAATGCGTGATCCGTCGAAGTATTTTCGAAATAACATTTGCAACGGCTTGAACCTGCTCGATGCCATGATTGCAACGCGCGTTCAGCGGATCGTTTTTTCCTCGACCTGCGCGATTTTTGGACTGCCCGAGCGGTTGCCAATCGATGAAACGACGCCGGCGCGTCCGATCAATCCATACGGCGAATCGAAACTGGCCTTCGAAAAGGTCTTGCACTGGTACGATCGAATCCATGGATTAAAATTCGTCTCACTGCGTTACTTCAACGCAGCCGGTGCGACTGAGAACTTCGGTGAAGATCATCGGCAGGAGACACATTTAATCCCCAACGTGCTCAAGGTCGCGCTGGGCGAAAAATCGAACGTCGAAATTTACGGTACTGATTACGAGACACCCGATGGAACATGTATTCGCGACTACATTCATATCGTCGATCTCGCACGAGCGCACATTCTGGCGCTCGGGGCGGCCACCAGCGCATTTTACAACTTGGGCACGGGAGGCGGCTCCAGTGTTCGTGAAGTAGTTGCAGCTTGCGCTAAAATCGCCGGGCGAAAGATCGCCACGATTGAACACCCGCGGCGGCCGGGCGATCCACCCCGGCTGATTGCTTCGTCGGAAAAAATCAAAAAAGATCTCGGTTGGCGACCGCAGTTCCAGTCGCTGGAGGCAATTATCAAGAGCGCGTGGAAATGGCATGAGAAATTTCCACGCGGCTATGAAGATTAAGGCCTGGGAAAGTCCCAGTCCCCCTTGCCGCCGCTACCTAGGTTGGAACACGCCGCGCAGGGCTGTCGTCAGAGCCGCTTGGACTGGCGCAATTTCCAGATCCTCGAGCTTGCTGCTTGGCGCGACGACAATTTGTACGTTTTCGTTCCTGGGCGCCCAAACGCTGGGATTCGTCGGACCGAAAAGCAAGATGCAGTTTGCGTTTCCAGCAGCGGCGAGATGCGAAATTCCGCTATCGTGCCCCACAAAGATGGTGTGTTCGAGGACGGCGGCCAGATGTAGTAGCGGCAGATTTTTTGCGAACCGAACATCGCCATCTTTCCATTCATTCTCCAATTGGACCGTCTGCGCCTGATCTGCCTCGCCCGAGACAACGACCAGAGAGAGCTGCTGTCGCATGTGGCCAGGTTCGTCTTTTGCGTCTGACAACCGGCCGTTGCTTGAGAATAACTCGATCCAATTTTCGAGCGGCCAGTTCTTTTTCTTGCTTCCGCTTCCTGGATGAATAGCGATAATCGGTTGCGATAAATTCCGGAGAAATTCCTGGCCGAACTGGCGATCTTTTTCGGAGAGAAAAATTCTTTCGGTGAGATCGGCAACTCTAATCCCAAGCTCTTCAATCGGTCGCGCTAATTGCCTGGCGGCAGGGCCGCCCGTCTCGACGATCTTGGCGGGCCCGCAAAGCAGATTTTCAACACCACAGCGGCGGAGATTGTTTTCAAAGATACAATCCGGATCATACAGATAGCTGATGATCAAATCAAAATTCGCGAAGTAAGCTGCTAATTCTGCTGACAATTCTGAGTTTGTTGCGAAGAAGCCGGAGAGGAGTCCGTATTCGATTGAGCGAACTACTTGCGCGTAGAACCGATTTTCCGCCAGCGCTGCGATATGCTTGTAACCAAGAATCTCGATGTGCGCATCAGGATAGGCCTCACGGAGCGCCTTAAGCGCCGGCAGGGTAAGAATGAAATCGCCAATTGCCCCGCCGCGGATTATCAAAATGCGGTTCATGACCATCTATTGTAGTGGCGCTCTGTGAGCGTCGAAACCGGTGGTGACGCAACTTCTACGCCCTGCCGGCCGTCACAGAGCGCCGCTACAGTTTTTAATACCGCGTAAACGCGAATGTGAGGATCACGCAGCCGTAGATCAGCGCAATGCCATGCAAAAACCGCCAACGAAAGGCGCTCCTTGTGCTCCAATTAATTTGATCGCGCAGCACATAAGGGATAGCCACCCAGAACAATCCGGCCAGAATGAGCAAATACGCGAGCACTGTGACGAGCAGGCGGCTCGTCTCGTAGCGTAGGAAGGCTGCGTCGAGTAGTGGTTCCGCTGCCAGCAAACAAAGAATTCCAAGCGCGCGCACCGCGAGGAACTCACCCACGAAACGCAGCACGAGGCCGTAGCCGATCGGCAACGCAATGAGCAGGGGACGCCGAAATGAAGAGAACTCACCCATCTGGATGGTGGCGAGCAGCCAGAACGTCCAGACAAGGCAAATGGTTAGCAGGAATACTCCGGCCATTTGAGAGCGCGGAAACTTTTGTGCAACGCTGGCGAGGTTAGGTTTTAGTAAACCAGGCAGACTAACCAAGGCGAGAAATGTGCCCGCGATGATTCCAACAGCTTGTAACGAGAAATGGTAAATCACTGGCGGCGAAAGTCCGTGACGGCCGATTCGTCCAGCGGCGGCGAATTTTCAACTCGCCGCCCGGCGGATGCAACTTGAAAAGTCGCTCGATCTTTCAGGATCGGTGTCCCGTACAAGCTGAATCCGTTGGCGTGCTCGATTCGGACATCCACAAGCTCTCCCACCAGTTCGTCGTCGCCTTCACCTGTCCGCCGTAGCCTTGGCGAAGGCGGAAACACGACGATCTTGTTCGTGCGTGTGCGACCCATCAACCGTGCGGCATTGGTCTTGCTTGGACCCTCGCAAAGAACCTGAACGCTGCGGCCTACCAGACGTTCGCCGGAGCGGCGGGTCGATTCATTAACAACCCGGAGCAAATCCTGATTGCGTTCTTCCTTGATGTATTCGTCGATTTGATCTGGCATTTCCACAGCGGGCGTGTCGCGCCGGGGGGAATAGCGAAAAACAAACGCGTTATCGAACTGGATTTGTTCGACTAGATCGCGCGTCTGTTTGTAATCGTCTTCTGTTTCGCCTGGAAATCCCACGATGATATCGGTAGTAATTGCAATACCCTCGCGTGCGTGCCGGATGCGGTGAACAAGATCGACATATTTCTCCGTCGTGTAACCTCGGTGCATCGCTCTGAGGATTTTGTTGGAGCCGGACTGCAACGGGAGATGGACGTGTTCAGTTAGCTTTGGCAAACGCGAAATCGCGTCGATCAAGTCATCGCGGAAACCAATGGGATGGGGAGACGTAAACCGGAGCCGTTCGAGTCCCTCAATTTCATTCACTGCTTCCAGCAATTGCACAAAGGGACTTTTGCCGTCGCGCTTCGGAAACTCGTGACGGCCGTACAGATTTACGATTTGCCCGAGCAAGGTCACTTCCATCACACCATGCGCCACCAGGTCGCGCACCTCTCTCACGATCTCGTCGATGGAACGGCTTCGTTCTGCGCCGCGCGTCTGCGGGACGATGCAAAAGGTGCAATGCATGTTACATCCCTGCATGATAGAGACGAACGCAACGGCCTGCCTCGGCATTAGATATTGATTGCGAATCGTCGATTGTGAACCTGGTTCCTCCGCAATATCGACGATCGAAGAGCGCAGATCGTCTATCGCGCGATTCGAGAGATGGTAGGGCGCGACCGCCGGCTGCGCCGCCTTTCGCGCGACCAATTCTTCCACGTAATTCGCCACGTGATGGAATTTTTGGGTGCCAACAACCAGGTCAACATGAGGAAGATTTTTTATCAAAGACTCGCCTCGCGCCTGCGCCATGCACCCGAGGAAACCGAAAACCATATGCGGCCGCTCTTTTGCCATTCGGCCCATCATTCCCATTTTTCCAAGCGCCTTTTGGTCAGCCATGTCGCGTACGCTGCACGTATTCAATAGCACGACGTCAGCTTCTCTTTCGTTGGCGACGCGCTCGAAACCCCGTGCGATGAGTGAATGCGCGACCTGTTCCGAGTCGCGCTCGTTCATCTGGCAGCCGTAAGTCTTGATGAAAAATTTGGGCATGAACGGGCGAAAACAATACATGCTCAAACTGGGTCCGCCACGTAGAGATTATCCGCTTTTCATTACGTAGATTTTTCGGATTAAATCCCGACATGCCCGCACAGAAAAACGAACCGCTAGCAATTGGGATCATCGGAGGCAGCGGCCTGTATCAAATAGAAGAATTGCGCGACACCAGCGAACTCAACGTCGACACGCCATTTGGGCCACCCTCGGACACGCTCGTTGGCGGAAGGGTTAGCGGACGCCAGGTCTACTTCCTGCCGCGTCACGGCCGCGGTCATCGGATTTTGCCGCACGAAATCAATCACCGAGCCAACATTTACGCCCTGCGCTCGTTGAATGTTCGCTGGATTATCTCGGTGGCAGCGGTGGGCAGTCTGCAGGAAAAATATGCGCCGCGGGACGTATTATTGCCCTCGCAGTTTTACGACCGCACCAGCCGGCGCGACACTCATACGTTCTTTGGAGAGGGCATTGCAGCGCATATCGCGTTTGCCGAGCCCATCAGCACAAAGCTGCGCAATGTTCTAGCAGATTCAGCAAGATCTCTCGGTGTCACGGTGCATAACGGTGGCACGTACGTAAACATGGATGGCCCTGCGTTTTCCACTCGCGCAGAATCGGAATTCAATCATCGCAACGGTTTCGACGTGATCGCGATGACGAATCTACCGGAAGCGAAACTCGCCCGCGAAGCGGAGATCGCGTTCGCGACGATGGCGATGATCACCGATTACGATTGTTGGAAAGTGGAAGAGGAACCGGTCTCGGCAGAAATCGTTCTCAGCCATTTGATGGCGAACGCGGAAACGGCGAGGAAGATAATTGTGGATGTAATTCCGCAAATCGCGACAGAGCCGAATTGGCCGGAACACTTCGCTCTCGATACCGCGCTGATCACAGACCGTAAGCTTTGGCCTGAAGCCACCGTCGAAAAGCTGAAACCGATCTTGGGGCGATTTTTGGGGGACTAAAGTTCTCCTTAGAAACCTCGTAGCTTAATCATTTCGCACAACGCCTCGATTTGGGCTGCCTTGTGTGCTGCGGTTACAGTAATGCGCAATCGCGCGGCGCCTTTGGCCACGGTGGGATAGCGGATTGCTGGAACGAGAAATCCAGCACTTTGCAGGCCGTCCGCAAGGTCAGTCGCAGCTTTCTCGTCGCCCACGATCAAAGGGAAAATTGCGCTGCTGGCTGCAACGTCTTCTCCCTTTAGTTCGGCTCGCGGCAGAAGTTGCTGCATCAATCTAATTCTTTCCCAAAGCAAAAGTCTTCGCTGCTCCCCTTCCGGCGACGCGAGAAAATCCACTGCGGCGAGCGCAGCTGCGGCGATTCCAGGGGGCGGCGCTGTGGAATAAATGAAGGAACGGGCGCGGTTGATAAGCCATTCGATAAGCGTGCGCGCGCCGCAGATGTATCCGCCACTCGCGCCGAGCGCCTTGCTCAATGTTCCCATCTGAACATCGACTTCCTCGCTCACGTTTTCTGCCGCAGCGAGGCCGCGGCCATTTGGGCCAATCACCCCGACTGCGTGTGCCTCATCGAGCATGAGCAGTGCACCGAATCGCTTTTTTAATTCAACCAATTCGCGCAACCGCGCCCGATCGCCGTCCATGGAAAAGACAGACTCAGTTACGATGAGAACGTGCTTGCCCGGATGTTCGCGCTGAGCCCACTGAAGATGGCTCTCCAACTTGCGGAGATGATTGTGTGGAAAAACTCGCAGGATCGCGCCGCTCAATTTTGCGCCATCGATGAGCGAAGCGTGACAGAGTTTGTCGAGCACAACGACATCGTCCTTGCCTATCAATGCTGGGATCGTGCCGAGCGCGGCGGCGTATCCGCTACTGAAACAAAGCGCGGCTTCGGTCGCCTTCCATTTCGCCAGCGCTCGCTCCAGGCGCAAATGCGGGTAAAGGTTCCCACTGATCAGCCGCGACGCGCCGGCGCCGACACCAAATTCGGCGATTGCGGCAGTCGCTGCTTCGCGTATTCGAGGATCGTTTGCCAGACCGAGATAATCGTTTGAAGAAAAATTGATCAAGCGGCGGCCGCCAATCTCGACTTCTGGTCCTTGCGCGCCGGTGATTTCACGAAGATGTCGGTCCAACGAACGCGCACGCAACGCCTCCATGTTTTTTGCGAAGAGCTCCTCCATCACAAAGGATTGAATTGCGACGCCAACCAAATGAGAATCACAAAGTGAAAACGCGTTGCTTTGATCATATCGACTTACGAGTAAAAGACATGGCTGCGGCGAGAAAGTTTTATGGAAAATTCCTGCCGCAACTTGGATTTGTTGAGGAAAGACCGGGCAAAAAATACCATACCTTTTATTCCGCCGGCGGCGATAAGCCGTCAGAATTTTTTGGTTTTACGCAGGACAAAAATCATAAGCCAAATGGCACGCGTATCGCATTTTGGGCGGATACTCGGAAAGAAGTGGATCGGCTTGCGAAGTTGGTCCGTAAAGCGGGCGGCAAAGCGCTCGAGGGTCCGGAAATCTGCAGGAGTTACCCTGCCGGTTACTATGCCTTTTTCTTCGAGGATCCGGAGGGCAACAAGCTCGAAATCTGCTGCCGCGAGCGTCCTATCATTGCGAAATGACGAAGTTTCGGCGAACGGTTGAGGAATGAGTAAACCGACGCATGAGCCTGCGATTCTGCAGGAACCGCGTCGCCATCGCTACCTCAAGCTGATCGCTCTCTTCAAAATCGGGAAAGGCGTCCTGTTGCTTCTGCTTGGTGTTTCGCTGCTTTTTCTGAACGCGCGGAGTCGCTGGATGGATGCCCTGTCGAACTGGACCGCTGACGAAATCTTGTTGGAACACAGCAAGGCAGTGAATTATCTGCTGAATAAACTGCAAGCCGTGCTCGCCGGCGGTACGTTGCGTGCCACGGGTTTTCTGGCGCTTTTTTACACGGCGGTACTTTTTACCGAAGGAATCGGCGTTTATATGGAGCAACGCTGGGCGGAATTGCTCATGATATTTGCGACAGCGGCCTTGATCCCCCTCGAGATACGCCACATTTGGCATCATCCAGGACTCGTAGGCGCGCTCATTTTGCTGGTAAACTGTTTCATTGTTTGGTTTCTCTATCGCGTGCTCAAGCGCGATAAGGCTAAACCGCACGCCACGCAGCCGCGCGAACTGGTGAAGACTCGTTAGAAGGCCGTCAAATAATGTTGTAGCCACGCCTCGCATCCTGCTGTTTGGGAAATGCACGTTCGAGACGGCGCACAGCGCCGTGGCTACAGCTACTTTTACTGCTCGCCGAAGAGATCAAGATATTGCTCTAGGTAGCGCGTCAGGAGGAAATTTTTCCGGACGCTCTCGCGCGCTTTGCGTCCCATTTCATTGCGCAACTCCCCATCCTTGACCAGTTCCACGATTCGTTCCGCTGTCTCTTTGATCGATGAAACGAGGAAGCCATTCACGCCGTCTTCGATCTGGTAACGGATGCCTCCAACGTTCCCGCCTATCACTGGCGTGCCTTTCCACATGGCTTCGGCCACCGTAAGCCCAAAACCTTCACGTAACGATTTTTGCAAGACAACTGTCGCCCGCGTTTGCAAAGCATTTACCAGAGCTGTGTCGTCGCCACTGGTCAGAATTAGGATCCGCTCGTCCCGACAAGCACAGAGCGAGTGGAAAATTTCCTCGCCTTCCGGGTCGTCGGTCGCAAAATTGCCGAGCAGCACGAGCCGGGCATCGATTTGTTTGCGGGCGAGCTTGAATGCTTCCACGACTCCTTTGGGATCTTTCCACGGATCAAAGCGCGAGATTTGGACGACGAGTGGTAGATCTGTGGGAATCTCGTAATGCGCCAGGCGTTCGTCGATCTCCTTATCGCTCAATTGACGATTCTTGATCGTGAACGGATCGATCGCCGGAGTGAAAACGCGCTGTGGCGGTTTCATTTCCTGCTTGTATTCAGGACAGCTTACAATCACCGCGTCGTAGCTATCGATCCAATGCCGCAGGTACTTCCAGGTTTCCGCTTCCGGCCCGGAAAGGTCGAGGTGACAACGCCAGATCCACGGACGCTTCTTTTCGTAATGCTCGATCAACGGAAGCGGCTGCGGGTCATGCACGATGACGAAGTCGTGATCGAGAAAGTTGCGGATGCTGTTCTCGTAAATCACCTGTTCAAAAATTTCTTTTTTGATTTTGGAAAGATCGATTTCTGCACCCTGAAGGGCATTGTGCATTTTCTTCGTGATAGAGAAAAAATCAGGCGTGCCCTGAATCACTCTCCACTCGGTGCGCAGTCCGAGGCTGTTCATGAGCAGGGTGAGGGAAGAAATCATCTCCGCAACGCCGCCGCCATAGTAGGTGGAATTGAAATTTGCGACATGTAGGCCTTTGAGTTTCGCGGCCTTGTTGCGAATTCGCTCTACAACTTCCGCTCCGACGTGCGGCTCATAATCTTCGATCTGAATGATGCGATAATGGGTCATTTGTGAATAATTCGTTTATGGGCGGCGACACGCTCGCAGGAAGCGCGAGCAGCGATTTAGTTTTGCGTCGCGTATCACGCCCTCATGGCCATGAAGATGCCGAAAATAGACGATAAACTGAGGCTGAAGGCGGATTTCGGGGAGACCGACGCTATCTGCGTCGAGGTACTCAAAAATCCAGCTACCGAGGAGGGTATTTTACTCAAGGTAATGACGCGCGGCCCATTCGAACAAGGCCAGCAGGTCTGGATAATCGATCACGATGGATCGAAAATCGGCGCTGCGGTTGAAAACGTTCTTACGCAAACCGTTGACCGCGAAGTAACGCTCTCAACGGTGTTGCCGGCCTAATTGGCGCAGGGTCGGAGCGCCAGCAGCGCCAACATCTGTTTTGTTACATGTGGGCTTGCTTTCGGCATGCCTTTTTACTGTGATTACGGCGTGAGCGCCGCTCCCGATGAGGTGACTTCACTGAGCGCGAGTAGTCCGGCGTCTGCCGGCCCAGCAATGTTTACCACCACACACTGGAGCGTGGTGCTGGAGGCGCAAGGTGAATCGCCAGCCGCGCACGAGGCGCTAGAAAATCTTTGCCGCACTTATTGGCGGCCTATTTATGGTTTCATTAGGCGACAGGGTACTCGACCAGAGGAGGCGAAAGATCTTACCCAGGGGTTTTTCGCGCTGATTTTAGAGCGCAAAGATTTCCAATCGGTGCGACAGGAAAAAGGTCGGTTGCGTTCCTTTCTTCTGGCTTCGCTCAAGCATTTCATGGCAAACGAG
>JBKPLM010000217.1:0-3748 GCA_046731655.1 Verrucomicrobiota bacterium
GAACGTGAGCGGGAAGTTTCAAATCATTCCAAGAGTAGACGCTATCGTCTTCTCGTCACTTCACCAGCTCAAAATCGCCGGGCTTCCAGCTCTTGTCGAACCAGGGTTCCAGCAGTCCGTAGAGCCGGAACAGGGTGTTCCAACTCTTGCCCGGCCATGTCTGAACCCAATTGTCCTCGTTGGTACCGCGCGTTGTTTCCCACTTCAATAATCCATCGTCTTCATGCATAAATGTTTTGACTAAGCATTGTGAGTTCGGATATATGATCTTCATCCAACAGGAGCCGCCCAAGAGAAGTTCTTGGTGGGCGGCGAATACAAATCAAAGGAGACACAACCATGAAAAATGTTAAAAAAATTGCAGCTCTACTATTAATCCTTGGCGTGATGGCGGGATTCACGCAGGCGGCTACTCATCATCAATCAAAACCAGACGCAACTTTGCGGCTGAGCGGGGGATCATTCGCCCTTGGAATCGGTTTCAGATGGGGGTCAGGGACGCTGACCTACAAGGGCAAAAACTATCCGGTCAAGGTGAACGGACTATCGGTAGGCAAAGTCGGCATGACGGGCGTTTCTGCGAATGGCGAGGTTTTCAACCTAAAGCATCTTCAAGATTTCAACGGTCATTATAACGTCGGTGCCGCGGGCACCCGCGGCGTGACTCTTGGCAGTGGAAAAGCTGGCACCCTGATGACAAATCAGGCCGGTGTGATAGTCCGCCTTTCCGCCACGCAAAAAGGCGCTGATGTCAACGCCACTGGTGGTGGCGTTGACATGCAAATTCAGAGATAACGGGGTTGCCCTGATAAATAAATCTGAGTGCGCCGCCGACGGCGCACTTAGCAACTGCTCGAATGGGCGAGCTTTCCTCACCGGCCGCCGTAGTTGCAATCCCAACGGCAGCCCCACAGGTGCGGAAATGTCGGTCGCCTTAGGCTGCGCGGACGCCCTGAGGCGGGTTTTGAATGCTCAGCGGCAATTTGCCTCGCGCCGATCGAAACGGGCGAATCACAATGCGTTTGGCTGTTCTCACCAGCGTATATGTAACGCTCGTGACATTGCCGCTGTCTGCTGACGGCCGGGAATTTTCGCAGAGCAGCGAGCTGCCTCCTCTCAAATTGGCGGCGACCGACCTTGATGGTATTTTACTAAGGGCTCAGTCACGGATTGCCGCGGCCAACGGTCCTTTAGGGGAGCAAGAGTCTGCTCGAGAAAGTGTGAAACTTGGGGTCCGCGGACATGAGATCGAGATACCGCACTTCTCGCTGGCGAGCAGCGTTGCGTTCCCAACGGAAGTTTTCAAGTTTTCTTACAGTTATTATCGACCCGAGAAACCCATCTCATCTGTCACAGTTGATTTGGGTGATTACTCACGCCGGGTGTCGGTCACCGGTGAAGCTGCCGATCAGGTTCAGGCAATATCCAAGCTGCTTGAGAAGGATCTTCTTCGCTATTCAACCGCGATTGGTGGTGCGACGCTCCGGCACGTAGTAGGCGTGTGCCTTTCACTGGCACTTCTGACATCCCTTATTGTTAGCAGCGCGTTTTGGTGGAATACACGAAGCTACAGCGCATGGGGAATGCAGGTTTGTTCGGCTCTTGGTTTATTGCTCGTGCTTCTCGTGCCATGGAATAGGTATCTTCCCGGCTTTGCTCTTTACCAGAGCTATTCGCCTTTCTTTCTAGTTAGACATGCGGCTCCGATTCTTTTCCTCTGCCTTATCGCGACACTTCTTGGTATTCCCCTTTTCTATTTTCTTCCGCGCTGGCGACGAAAAGCATAACCACCTGTGCAAACAAGCGCTTCTCTGCACCACGCTTCCGTGCGCGTTAACCGGAGCCAAACATGCTGAAGCAAATCGGTGGAGTCATCGGTGGTGTGGTTGTGTGGTTTCTCATCGCCGATGTCGGCAATCATGTGCTACGCATGACGTGGCCAGGCTATTCCGAAGTCGAAGTCCCAAAGACGTTCACACTAGGAATGTTGATCGCGCGGCTCCTGCTTGGGGCCATTTCCTCGCTCTGCGCCGGCTTTGTCGCCGCATGGGTGACCAACCGGAGCGTGCTTGCGATCAGGGCCCTTGCCGGCCTGCTGCTTATCATGTTCCTCCCCGTGATCACGTTGTGGGAACGCTTCCCACCCTGGTATCATGTGGTCTTTCTCGCGTCTCTCGTCGTTGTCACGCTGCTTGGCGGATTGCTTTATCCCCGCCGCAGGAGCCGACGCAGTGCGAATATTTGAGCAGACGAACTAGTTACGACGGACTACGTGTGATTCGCCTGAGCCGAGCGCAGCCATTGTCGATTGGTTGTCCCCGCTTACGCAGCCAATTAGCAGAATTCCTGCGAAGAGAATTATCAGCATTTTCATTTCTCTTTTCAATGAACCAGCGAATCGCCTTGCACTCGCGCAGTTGTCCCGTGAGCTTCGTTGCAACCTGACCAAACAGAGGAAATAACCATGAACTCCTTCTCTCCAAACTATTTCATCCACGCGGCAAACGTGCTGTTATTGGTGGCTTATAGCGTTCGCGACATTCTATGGTTGCGCCTGTTTGCGGTGGGAGCCTCGCTCATCTCGATCCCGTATTTCCTGCTACAGCCGACAAAACTGTGGGCGCCGCTCAGTTGGAGTGTCGTGTTTGCCGCGATCAATCTGCTCCAATCGTGGCGTCTTTTCATCGAGCGTCGTCCGATTAAACTGACGCCCGAGGAGGAAGATATTCGACGGCTCGTTTTCCGGGATTTACCTCCGCGGAAAGTCCTCCAGGTTCTGAGCATTGGCTCCTGGACCACGCTTGAGGTTGGACAACGGCTGATGGCGCAAGGTAAACTTTCCGAGACGGTCTCGCTAATCGTCCGTGGGAAAGTTCGAGTCACGAGAGATGGCCGTGTCCTGGGTGATCTGATCGCGGGTGACTTCGTAGGCTCCGCCCTGATTCTCAGCGGCATTCCGGCTGAGGTCGATGCGGTGACAGTGGAACCGGGCCGCGCGATGCGTTGGGAGGTTGGAGCATTGGAGCGGTATCTCACCGCCAACCCCGAGACGCGGACCGTAATGCTGCAGCACGTCGCTCGTGATCTGGCTGAGAAAGTGGAGCGTGTGACCGCGGCTTCATCGAAACCGCTCGACAAGCCGCGATAGCGATGGGTCATGCCGGGTCTATAATGGCAGCTTACTCCGCCAACCAGCTCCGCGCGTGGTCCAGTTCGTTAGGCAGAAAAAACTTTACCGGCGCGCGACGAACTCCCGCTCCTGCAAAAGCAAGCGTGAAAGGCTCCCAACGTCGCTCGGCGACGATGGCGATCTTGGAAATCTCGCCGCCATGCGAGAACATAAAATCGAGATCATTCCAATCCGCGCCGCGTTCCCAGCCGTCAAAGTTCTCAAGAATTACGAGCAAGCGAGGTTTCGATCCGCTGTCGATCTGGCGCGCGAGCGCCTCTTGCTCTGCGCCAAATTCGGATCGTTTCAAAATGCCGCTAATGCGTAGCACACAGATGTCATTAGTCTGGTATTGGATTTGCACTGGCATGAGGTGGTGTCCTAATTTGGATTAAAATTGATCTTTGCTGAAAAGCGCCCCCGCGCCGACAAGGAGTGACGCAATTCCCAAAACCGCAGAAATGTATCCTCAGGGGAAAATCTGCTTCGTGAAATAGACCAACGCGCACAGGCAAACACCATCCGCCAGCAACACAATACCACCGATTTGTCTCATTTCTGACGGCCTTTAGACGCAAT
>JBKPLM010000218.1:0-6452 GCA_046731655.1 Verrucomicrobiota bacterium
TCCCTATAGTCAGGGCACCGTTGAGGGCAAACTTCATGTTACCCGTACCGCTCGCTTCCTTGCCCGCAGTTGATATCTGCTCGGACAAGTCGGCAGCCGGATATACAAAATGAGCATTCTTAACGTTGAAGTCCGGGAAATACACGACCTTGAGCCGGTCGCGGACCAGAGGATCGCGGTTCACCAATTCAGCAATCGAGCTGATGAGCTTGATGATGCGCTTGGCCATGAAATAACCAGGCGCCGCTTTGCCGCCGAAGATGAACGTGCGCGCCGGCACGTCGGCCTTCGGATCGCGCTGAAGGCGCAAATAAAGTGTGAGGATGTGCAACGCGGCGAGATGTTGCCGCTTGTATTCGTGAATCCGTTTCACCTGCACATCAAAGAGCGACTCGGGCGCGACTTTTATCCCGGTGCGCTGCTCAATAAGCGCGGCGAGCCGGCGTTTGTTGGCGAGTTTCACCTCGCGCCATTGCTCCTGAAAGTCTGCGTCGTCAGCGAGCGGTTCCAATTTGCGCAGTTGGTTGAGATTTTTCAGCCAGCCATCACCAATGCGCGTCGTAATCAACTGGGTGAGTCTCGGATTGCTTAGCGCGACGAAACGCCGCGGCGTTACCCCATTTGTAACGTTACAGAATTTCTCCGGCCAAACCTCCGCAAAATCGCGCAGCACGGTTTGCTTCAGCAACTCCGAGTGCAGTTGCGCGACGCCGTTGACCATGTGACTCCCCACGCATGCAAGATGCGCCATGCGAACGTAGCGCGGCCCAGTCTCATCGACGAGCGAGAGGCGCGCCAGACGGGCGTCGTCGGCGGGAAATTTGTCTAGTACTTCATCGAGAAAACGCCGATTAATTTCGTACACGATTTCGAGATGCCGCGGGAGCAATGTGCCGAAGAGATTGACACTCCATTTCTCCAGCGCCTCAGGCAGCAACGTGTGATTCGTGTAAGCAAACGTCGCACGCGTAACCGCCCACGCTTCGTCCCAGCCGAGTCCGTGTTCATCTACCAGCAGTCGCATCAGCTCTGCGACAGCTAGCGCCGGGTGTGTGTCGTTGAGCTGCACGGCCCATTTTTCGTGGAACGTCGCGGGTTTGCCGCCAAGCAGCGCGTGTATACGCAGCATGTCCTGAAGTGAACAACTCGTGAAAAAGAACTGCTGTTTGAGCCGAAGCTCCTTCCCGACATCGACCTCGTCATTTGGATAGAGAACCTTTGTGATGTTTTCTGACCCCACCTTGTCGAGCACTGCGCGGTAATAATCCCCGTGATTGAACGCAGCGAAATCGAACGATTCGACGGCTTCTGCTTTCCACAGCCGCAGGATGTTGCAGGTTTCAACGCGATAACCCGCGATCGGCGTGTCGTAAGCTACGCCTTTCACTTCAGTCTCCGGAACCCAGCGCACGCGAAAGCGGCCCTGATCATCAGAGAAGGTTTCGGTGCGTCCGCCAAATTTTACCGCATGACTAATCTCCGGACGCGCGATTTCCCAGGGGTTTCCGAAACGGAGCCACTTGTCCGTGATTTCCTGTTGCCAGCCGTCACGGATGACCTGATCGAAAATGCCGAACTCGTAGCGAATGCCGTAACCAACGGCTGGCACTTCAACGGATGCGAGCGAATCCATGTAGCACGACGCGAGTCGTCCTAGCCCGCCGTTGCCGAGGCCGGGCTCTTCTTCCTGCGCAAGAATGTCGTCGAGGTCGTAACCGAGCGCCTGCAATGCTTCACGCGTCTGCTCGGTGATTCCGAGATTGAGGAGGTTGTTCGCAAGGTGCGGGCCGGGCAAAAACTCTGCCGACAAATATGCGACGCGACGCGCGTTCGCTCCGCCGTAATCTTCCATCCTGTCGACTGTCCGCTCGAAAAGCCGGTCGCGAACGGTCAGCGCGAGCGCGATGTAGAGATCGTGCTTCGTCGCAAAGCCCTCGGGCCTGCCAAGCCCGCAAACGAGGTTGTCGCGGAATGCCTGCTTGATTTCACTCGCGGTGAGACCCGCGCGGATATCGGCTGAACCCATAATGCTTACCCAATTTACACGCCACGTTAACTTAATTCATTAATCGGCAATATCCGGGGTTCGGCAAATTGGACTTTGGTCTTACGTCGCTGCGGGCTCGCATATGCATTCACATCGGGAGCATCACTGTCCGCACGACGGCAAATACGAATACCGCTGCGGCAAAAGCGAACGCGACCGCACGCACCCTGCGCTGCTCGAACTTTCCCGAGGCGCTGGCGAAGAAAAGTACTGCGGCAAACAAAACAGTGTTCGCGAGGTACTGACCGGAAACGTTGCCGGCATTCCGCGCTTCCTGCAGGCTACCTGCAGCTTTAGCGTTAGCCTCGGCGGCCTCGCGCGTTCCCGGCACTTCGTATAGTTTCGGCACAAAAGGATGCGGATCGGCGTTCGGATTTTCAAAAGGCCTTTCGGCCATCCATGCGTCGTAAGCTTTCCGCACGTCGGATGGAAAACGTTCGACGTAAAACTTCACGAGCTTCTCGTTGCCCGCCTGCTGCGCCGCCAGCAGTTGCATGAACATCGCAGTGTGAATCGTCGCCTGCTGCATCCCTTGCATCGTCTGCAGACCGGCCCGGCGCTCCAGCGAGTTAAATTCGTTCATCAGCCGATTACTCTTTCGAGTGAAGGCCGCTGACTGGTATGAGCACCATGCCGTGCTGAGTGTCGCGAGCGCCATCAGCAAAGCCGTGACAGGCTCAACCCATCGCTTTTTTTCCTGTGGCTCTCGGTTTGGCGAGCCCGCCGGATCAGATCGGATTTTCACGCAGTCACATTTGGTCCTTATCCTCCATGCGTTGAAGAATATTTTTGCTCACTATAGCGAAGAAGAATGCTGTCGAGAGGCCGCACATCAGAATACCAGTTAATCCCTCCACTGGCCCGAATAGCCGCCATTCTTTTGGCAGCACGATGTCCCCGTAACCGATCGTGGCGTAAGTAACACCAGAAAAATAAAACGAGGACTCGGCGTCCGGCAGACATTTATACCACCAGAAAAACAGCGCCCAGACGGCGACCTCAATGAAGTGAATGACAATCAGGAACCACGCAATGCGAATCAACAGCCACGCGATTGGCCAGAAGCGTGTATCCGGCCTCGCGCTAGAGTGTAACACGTGGCTTAAGACCATGCCGAGACCCATGGCGTGAATTATTACAGTAGTCGCAACCAGGCCTGAGCCGAATAAAATGTTAGTGATCATCGCGGTGTTAATGTTCCCATGGCTATTGGTCGGACGTTTTCTGAAAATCTTCGACAGCGTCCGCCACCGAAGTGAAGCGGTTGACCTGGCTAACCTGCTCCTCTATTCCCTCCACGCGCAAGCGGTCGCGCACGGAGGAACGAGCTTCTACAATTTGCAGGCGCGCGCCAACTGCCTTGATGTCGTCGGCCATGTTCATGACGACGCTGCACGCTTGAATGTCCATATGCGGTGATGCCGAAAGGTCTAGTATCACAATTTTTGGCGGGGCAGTCTCGGCGCGAAGTCGGGCCGCTACTGTGTCACGCACGTGTTCCGCGTTAAAGTAAAGCATGCTGGATTCGACCCGGACAAGGAGCGCGCCAGGGATGGGCTCGTTATCCGAATGACGCGCCATATCAGAAAATCGTCGTGTTCCCGGGATGCGTCCCAGAAAAGCCACATGCGGCTGTGAAGCACGGCGCAGAAGTTGCACTACCGAGATGATGGCGCCGATGAGAACGCCGCGTAACAGACCAGACCCCAGCACGCCCAGCAGCGCCGCAATCGCTACCACGAACTCAGCGCGGTCCGCGCGCCAAAAATGTCGGAGTGCGGTCACGTTGAACAGACCCATCACCGCCATGAGCACAATAGCTGCGAGAACAGGTTGCGGGAGGTAGCGCAATACGCCGGACAGAAATAACACGATTAGCAGCACCAGCAAGGAACCGATGAATCCCGACAACGGCGTACGGGCACCACCGCTTTCGTTCACGAGCGACTGCGACATCCCGCCACTAACCGGAAAGCCGTGACCCAGCCCGGCCATGACATTGGCGCCGGCAATGCCCAGCAGTTCCTGATTCGGGTCGAAACGATAGCCGTGCTTTGCTGCGAACATGCGACCAAGGGCCGCGGTTTCCACCATGCCAAGAAGAAAACAACCCAGCGCGAGGGGCAGCAGGTCATTGAGGTCAGATACGTTAACCGCCGGAAGTCCGAATGGCGGGAACCCCTGTGGCACTTGGCCCAGCAGTTTCACGCCGAAGCTGCCGAGATCCATACTCGCAGCAACGACAATGCCAGCGATGACGACGAACAGAGCCACCGGCTTGTTCTTGAGAAATGGTTTACCTAGCAGCAGCAACGCGAGTGCGCCCATACCGAGTAACAGCGACGCGGTGTTTGTTTCCCGCAGATGCGAAAAGAAATAACCCGAGCGCTCCCAAAAATCGCCATGCGATCCTTTGAAACCGAAGAGCTTGGGCAACTGTGTGCTGGCTATAAACAACGCAATACCGCATTTGAACCCGACCAGGACGCTTTCCGAAATGAAGTTCACGATCACGCCTGCCTTGGCCAGCCACGCGATGAAACCCAAGCCGCCAACAATCAACGCGGTGCACGACGCCAGAGCCCAGAATCGTGAGGGGTCTCCTCCAGCGAGATCACCGAGCGATGCTCCCACGAGTACTGAGATGGCAGATGTAACCGTGATAGCTGTGTGCCTTGAGCTACAAAACAACCAAAAAACAAGCCCGGAAAAAAGGCAGGCATAAAGCCCAGCTTCGGCTGGCAGATTAGCAAGCGAAGCATCCGCTAGCCCAGCGGGCATGAGATAAGCAGCGAGGGTAACACCCGCCACTAAATCCGCGCGCAACCACTTAGGTTGGTAGGTACGCAACCATGTCAGAACTGGAAATATGTTATAACACGCGCGGCGAGTTGCAGGCTGCAACTCAGATCCCGGCGGTTCTAAATTTTCCGCAGTCTCTTTCGTTGCGGCAATATCCTTGCCCATAGTGTCGACTCACTTTGGCCACGACGCTTTCTGCGGTGGCGTTCTCGATATCCGACCGCCCATTCGTGAGCCGCTTCCAACGGATTGCCGTTTTTCTGACGTTCTATCCAGGCCTTGAGTCCCGCCTCATCGACAGGCAGGTCGAGAACCTGCGGCCGGCCCATTAATTTGCTGAATGTTTCCATGACTTCCGTCGTGGTCGAAAAGACAATTTCATCGATGGCTTCCGGCTTGCCCTGGCAGGCATAGGCGTTGAAATCAACCCAGCGTCCATCAGGACGGAGTACAAACATTCGCTCCTTTGCAAACGGATCGGTTGGAGAAACGCCGGTCTGAGTCACGAGATAGGGACCGCGTTCACCTCCCGAGCCTAGATTTAACACGTGAGAATCTCGATAATGATTGGTAATCGTTCGCATAGCTGATCCTCTGTGATGGTTCTGACCAGCTCGGTGCGATGGTCTCGTTAGCAATAACAAACACTACGCATGTTACTTAAAGTCTGACTTCTTCATCATCGTAAGCTGCGAATTCACTTCCGTTGCCCGGAAGAATGCGTGCATTACGAAAAGTGTCGAGCTCATTTTGGCGCACCAGTTCCGGCGAAATCACCGCCGAGCGCCAGGTATAGGTTCACGCGTTCGCGGAGGCGGGAAGCGCGGATTTGAGTGAGTTGTACTTTAGCCGCAAGATTTTCCCCGGTGAGGCGCAAGACGTTGAACATGTCGATCTGGCCTTGTTCGAACTGTTGCCTGCCGTACTTCACCGATTCAGCACTGCTCGAAACCGCGTCGCCCAATGCGCCTTCGCGTTTACGTAGATAATAATCGCTGGCGAGAGAATCTTCGACCTCTCCGAACGCACGCAACGCGGAACCCACATAACTCGCGGCGGCGGCTTTTTGCTCGGCGGTGCGAAGGTCTTGGGCAGCCTTAAGTTCTCCACCAAAGAAAATTGGTTGAGTAATTCCACCAGCGAAACTCCAGACGAGCGCATCGAGCGCGCCGACTGAATCGAGTGACGCAGTTCCGAGTCCGCTGGTGGCGCTTAGCACAAAGCGCGGCAGTCTCGCAGTGCGCGCCTCGTTCACCCGATGAAAGGCCGCAGCAAAGCGACGCTCGCTGGCGATGAGGTCCGGCCGGCGCTCAAGGATTTGCGCAGGCAAACCGGAGGGAACAGCTCTTGGTTGGCCGGGGAAGGAACGTCGTACATCAAACCTGCCCGCAGGGTAGCGGCTGGTTACCACCTCGATCGCGCGAATGGTCTGCGCCCGCGCCTGCTGTGCAGTGTACAGCGCATCTTCGGCGGCGGCTGTGCGCGACTTGATCTGCGACACGTCAAAGTCGCTAGCGAAGCCCTGCTGTTTGCGCACGTCAGTGAGTTTTGTGTACTCCTGGTAAATATCGAGCGTCTCCTGCGCGTTGGCTTCCTGTTGTGC
>JBKPLM010000219.1:0-10906 GCA_046731655.1 Verrucomicrobiota bacterium
ACACATATGTGACTTCGCGTTGTTGGTTCGATTTAATTCGATTTGGCGGCCGTTCGATATGAAGCGAGCGAAAAACGCCGGACGTTGAAATGCATGATTCTGATCCTTGCCCGAGGTCATCAACCTTGCAAGCGACAGCAAACCGAGATAATCGGCTAAAGATCCACCACCGGTTGGCTAATTGGGCGGGGCCTAATCTCATGGCACTGGTGTTTCCGCTTTGCCCTTAACGTGGCGGTGTGGGGCGAGGCGGTGCTGTTGGGTGAGGCCTTGGTGTTGGGCGAGACCGTGGTGTAGGTGTTGAGCTTGGAGTTGGCGTCGGAGTAGCAGTTGCCGCGGGCGTCACTGTGGGCGTAGGGGTGATTGTTGGGGTAGCTGTTGGCGTAACAGTAGGCGTCGCCGTCGGTGTTGCAGTCGGCGTAGCCGTAGGGGTAGGTGTTGGCGTTGGGCTAGGAGCGGAGCACTGTTGCAAAGCACCGATGAAATTGCCCAATGGCCGGGGTCCATTTTCTACCGTGACGGTGGTCACGACAGTGTTGGTGGAAGTGTCGATGACTGAGACGTTGTTGCTGAGAGTGTTGGCGACGTAGACGCGGGCACCGTCCGGGGTTATCGCCACACCGTAAGGGGCGCTCCCGACCTGGACGGTAGCCGTAACTGTATTAGTGGCGGTGTCGATGACCGAGACGTTGTTGCTGGTGAAGTTAGCGACGTAGGCGCGGGTACCGTTAGGGGTTATCGCTACGCCGTAAGGGGCATCTCCCACCGGGACGGTGGCCACGACTGTATTAGTAGAGGTGTCGATGACCGAGACGTTACCGCTGAATTCGTTGGCAAGATAGGCGCGGGTTCCATCCGGACTTACTGCCACGCCGTAACGGAAGGTCCCCACCGTAACAGTGGCCACTACGGTATTGGTGGACTGCACCGTTTTGTGCGCCCAAATTAGTCGCACTTCGGGAACCCCAATCATCCACCCTGTAATCCAAGTGAAGCGGAGTAAAAATCAAGTCACCATTAAGAGAATGAGGACGGATTCGCCGTGGCGAACTTGGGCCGTCGCCCACTTAAAATGATGGCTGGAAAAACCATCACTCCTTGAACAATTAGCCTTTGCGTTTCCGCCCGAGTTCTTCCAGGAGCTCGATCTGAATCTGCTGGATTTCGAACAATCGGTTGTATTGGCGGCGCAGCAGATGGTCGATTTTTTCGTGCAAATGGCGGATCTCAAGTTCGGCTTTCAGATTGATTTTGTAATCGTTCTCCGCTCGTAAACGATCCCGTGCCTCGGCGCGGTTTTGGCTCATCATGATGACCGGCGCCTGGACAGCAGCCAAACAGGAGAGAATCAGATTCAGGAGAATGAACGGATAGGGATCGAACGCTCTGGTGGCGAACAACACGGCGTTCGCACCGATCCACACGAAGATAACAGCGCCAAACGTTATGAGGAATTTCCAACTGCCGCCGAACTCGGCAATGTGGTCGGAGAGTCGCTCGCCAAAAGTGAGCTTTTTCTCGAATTGCTTGCTTAAGTCGCTGGAGAGAATCTCGTGTTGATGCAGGCTCTCGATGACTTCCTGGTCGAGCGCGGAGAGTTCGCCAATCTCCTCCTGTAAGACTTCTTTGACGTAGTCCTTTCGGAATTCGCCCAGATCGTCGAGACAAATGAAGCCTTTACTGTCCAAGTCAGGTCTTTCCTTCTTGATGAAGTCGAGAAGAGACGGTCGAATCAATTCCGCCACCATTCCGCCGTGCGGTGATTTTTGTTTTTTGCAGATCTGACAGACCAGCGGTGCCGTTGCAGTTTGGCTCATCGGGATTTCGCCGCTGAATTAAGCTGTTGTTCTGCTACTTGTCGATTCCAACCGCAAGATAGGCTTCCAGCCTGTCTCGGCCGACGGGCATCTTGCCCGTCACCGGACGGACTCGCTGGGGCGAGCCCGTCGCGCGCTACAGACTTTATCGCGTACGCGACAAAGGTTTCCCAAGAAGCCCAACAGGCTGGGAAGCCTGTCTGCCGGGGCAGCCAAGATGGCTGTCGTCCTGCGCCTCGCGGCTATGCGGCCCACGTTTCGTTCTTGAATGGGAATCGTGAACCTCGCACTTTATCGCATGGAAGAAGCGGAAGTTCCTCTCGAGCATTTGCACGAGCACGTAAAGGAGAGCGCGGAACACAGTGGCGTGGCGTGGATTTCATGGGTGGCGCTGAGCACAGCGATCCTTGCGGTGCTGGCTGCGATCGCGGGACTGCTCTCTGGAGAACACGCTAACGAGGCGATGATGAATCAAATCGAGGCGTCCGATCAATGGAACTATTACCAGGCTAAGAGCATCAAAGCTTCAGTGCTTGATGCAAAAATATCGCTCAGCGGTGCGCCTGACGAATCGGATCAGTCAAGGCGGGAGCGCTACGAGACAGAGCAGGAACAAATCAAATCGGAAGCCGAGCATAAGGAAGCGGCGGCGAAATCAAACTTTCACAAGCACGTAGTGTTCGCGCGCGGTGTGACCATGTTCCAAATCGCAATTGCCATTGCGGCGATCTCAGCGCTTACAAGGAAACGTCACTTCTGGATTGTGAGTCTGCTTTTCGGACTTGTCGGTTGCGTGTTTCTCGTGCTTGCGGCCACGGCGAGATAGGAGCGATTGTGGGGTGCAGGCAAGCAAGGTTGGCCCGGCTACGACCTCCTCGTGTCTGGAGCCTACGCTCGCGAACAGATTGGAAGTCACTTACACCTGCGCCGCGGAGACGCCCACACCAACTCCAACGCCCACACCCACGCCAACGCCTACACCGACTCCAGCTACGGCTACTGCAACGGCCACACCCACAGCTACGGCCACAGCAACTGCAACAGCTACGCCGAGACCTACTCCTACACCACGGCCGCGTCCTACGCCGCCACTGCGACCGACCCCGCAACCCTAGTCGAAGTGACTAGCATGCCCGCCGTAGCCATTAAACGGGCCGGTTGAATCGTGGCTTGCGCAAGTTTTGGATAGTGAGTTTACTTTTCGGCGCTGTTGGCCGCGTCTTTCTCGTCCTCGCGACGATCGCAAGGTGAGGGGCGGTTGATTCACTCGCTCCGCTCGCTTGGCGAATATCGCGCTATCGTGGCGATAAACCGCGCTCGCCGAGCAAAGGAACAGGGCGTCGGGGGCGCGCGACGCGTTTGAGTCCGAACGGTTCGATCGCTTTGCTCTGAATATGCGCGACAGCTTCATCTACTGAATCGGTGGCGTAGATCAGGCTTAGGTCTTTAGCGGCGATCATTCCGCGCTGCGCCATTGTTTCGATGAAATGGAGCAGTTCCTTCCAATAATCAGTTCCCATAATCACAATCGGAAAATTTTTGATCTTCCCTGTTTGAATCAGAGTCAGCGCTTCGAACAACTCGTCGAGTGTGCCTGCGCCGCCGGGCATGACGACGAAGGCATAGGAATATTTTACCAGGAGCGTCTTGCGGGCGAAGAAATAATGCATCCGCACGCAACGGTCGAGATAGGCGTTTGTCGGCTGCTCAGAAGCTAGTTCGATAGTGCAGCCAACCGAACGGCCGCCAGCTTCCTTGGCACCGCGGTTTGCCGCTTCCATGATGCCCGGGCCGCCACCGGTTATCACGGTGAAACCAAGTCGCGCGATGACTGCGCCCATTTTTCTGGCCAATTCGTAATGCGGATCGCCGGGCTTGATTCTGGCTGAGCCGAAAACGGTCACGCATGGGCCGACGAAATGAAGCGTGCGAAATCCGCGCAAAAAATCGCGCATCACTTTCAGGAGTGTGAAAAATTCGGCTAAACGTGAGCGCGGCCCTTCCAGGAAAATTTCATCCGCAGGTTCCGAAGAAGCAGGCTGTGTCGAGCTAGAGACCTCCGGCATTGTCATGAGCTAATCGTCGTTGTTTTGGACGATAGATTTGATTAACCGTGTAGATAACAAGCGTAAAGCTAAACGGTGGAATCCTTGGGAATCGGACGTTCCCGGCTGGAAACAACATTGCTCGCCATCCGACGAACTTTTTTTAGCCAACGCCGGGCCCACGCGTACTCAGTGGCAAGAATGGCCAGCCCGACCGGAATTACGATAAACGCCGGGCCAGGTAAAACCAGGAGCGCCACGCCGATCAGGACAACGGTCACACCGACCACCGAGACGATCACACGTCGGGCAATCCTGATATTCTCGGTGCTCCAAATACCGGAGAGACGTTTCACCCACGAGTAGGAGCGACTGACTCCGAAAGCTTTCGGGGTTGAGTGTTCCGTGCCAAGCCGAGACCTCATAACCATAACATCGTCCCCTGCAGCTGCAGCGGATCGGTGTTGGCACCGGTGTTGTCATCCCGAGGCTGGCGGAGCGCACCGAGGGATCTCGCCCAAACGGAGTTGATCACACCTAGGATCAAAGCGTTGATCCCATCGCCCTAGGGGAGATCCCTCCCCGTTTTCGCGGCTCGGGATGACCGCGGCTTAACTCGTTGACGCTAGAGAGCGCTGTCGAAAAGGCGAGGATAAGGGTGGAGGGACAGTGCAACGAAGTGCACGCTTGAAACTACTTTATTCTGCGCAAAAGCAAAACCAGCGCAGATGGCGGCTAGGAAGCCGCCGCTCCTTCAAGGGCGTCGCGTAAACGGTCAAGAAGAGGCACCTGTGTCGCCTTAATTTTGCGTCTGGCAGCTTCCTCAGAAAAAAAGCACGCCTGATCGACCTCTGGAAACATCTTGCGCTTTCCGGAACGCGGCGGCCATTCCATTTCGAACAAATTCGATTTGCATTCGAATGATTCCGGCAAATCGCCTTCGAACGCCCAGGCATGCACAATTTTGCCCCCTTTTTGTTTGATCCACCCAAGACCGATCCAGTCCAAAACGCCTTCGGGGCGGAAACCAACCTCCTCCTCAAATTCAATCTGAGCGCGGGTCAGCAAATCTTCTCCCGGAGCCGCCTCGCCCTTTGGGATTGTCCATGCGCCGTCGTCTTTGTGGACGTGGAAGGGTCCGCCGGGATGGGCCAGCAGAACTTCGACTTGATCGTTCTTGCGCCGGAACATGACCAAACCGGCGCTGATGCGACTTCGTTTAGATTTTGGGTGTTCCCGCACCCCGTCATCTTACGCGGAAACCTCTTCAGTGCATTTTGTCAGAAGACGCGCTCCTGTCATTTTTTGTCACCCCACAAGTGAAACGTATAAGTGAGCACTATATAACCCATCACGCGGCTCAGATCGTCGTTACTGAAATAGATCGCTGGATTGAACTGGAAATCCCGTGTGACGTTGCAGGTGAAACCGATCGTCGACGAGTTTTCAGAACCGCTCTGCCAATCGAACTGTACTCGCCATCTCTCATTGAAGTCATAGGCATAACCGAGGATTGCTTCGTTCTTGTAGCCGGCATGAATGGCTCCGACGATCACCTTGTGGTGCTCGGTGTAGTAGCCGGCCTCGACGAACGGCTGGGGATCTACATTCAGGTGAGGCGACCAATTCACAAATCCAACGGAAAGAAGGTAAGGCTCCTTCGTTAGCAATCCGATTTCTGTCCCGAAGATCCAATCGTCCGGTTGGAACCCGCGAAAGACCGCTATCTCAGCCCATTTCGTCAGGCCCAGCTCGGCTTGCAGTTCATACGGATCCGCAATCCGCTTGTCTTGAATTTGCAAACTTAGAGAAAGATCACCTTCTCCTTGCAAATCCGGCGTCACGATTTGACTCAAGCCTTTTGTCGTAGCGAATGATGAAGGCGCGGTGAAAAGAACAACGATCATGATTGCGATGATCGTAAGAGAGCCGATCAGCTCTTTGTTCGCCGCCGTTTTATGCAATGCGTTCGACATTTCGCCGCGAGTAAAACGGTCGTTTGGGAATTTGTCGATTCCATGTTGAACCGAGGCTGGGCGATTTTAAGCTTACCGATAATGCGTGTGCTCGCCGTTGACGCTTCTCTGCGCAACACCGGTGTCGCGATTGTCGATGCAAATAATGGCAAACCGCGCTCTATCTATTTCGGGACGATCCACAACGCCAGTTCACTGCGTTCCTCGTCCTGTCTGGTCGCGATTCGCGATCGGTTGGTAGAACTCATTCGGGAACACGAACCGGACTGTTGTGCGTTGGAATCGGTCATTTATGTGCAAAGCCATAAGACAGCGATTCTCCTTGGAGCCGCGCGAGGCGCTGCCATCCTGGCGGCCGCAGAAAACGGATTGCCAGTTTTTGAATATTCACCAAGGCGAATCAAACAGTCTACTGTCGGGCGCGGCGCAGCCGAAAAAGACCAGGTAGCGTTCATGGTGCGCGCGCTTCTCGGTTTAACGGAAACGCCTGCCGCCGATGCCGCCGATGCTCTTGCGATCGGGCTGACGCACTTGCGCTCGCAGGAAGTCGCGAGCTTGGGTATCCCAGGAGCGACACAGATATGAACCGTGTTGATCTTCACGTGCGCTGGCTCGGCCGGATGGAGTTCGCACGCGCACTCGCGTTGCAGCAAGAAATTGTGTTGAAGAAGCGTGACGACCGTTCGGTGGAGGACCAATTACTTTTACTCGAACACGAACCCGTTTACACGATTGGGCGAAGTCCGGATCAATCGAGCTTGTCCGCCAAAGGACAGATTCGCCGCGGCGAACTGGGCGGCGCGCATTTGCCGCATCCTCTTTTCGTCATCAATCGTGGCGGCCAGGCCACTTATCATGGCCCCGGGCAGCTAATGGGTTATCCGATTATCGATCTGCGCCGATGCGGTCAGGATTTACACAAGTATTTGCGCTGGCTCGAACAATTGCTCATTGATCTTCTCGCTGAAAACGGGATCGTTGCCTCCCGGCGCGAATCTCTCACCGGAGTTTGGGTGGGCGACCGCAAGATTGCTTCGATTGGCGTAGGCGTTCGACATTGGATCACCATGCACGGCTTCGCATTGAATGTTTCCGGCGATCTTTCGCCTTTTAATCATATCGTTCCGTGCGGCATTAATGATGTCGTAATGACTTCGATGGAAAAAGAAACGGGCGCGGAATTTTCCGTTATCCGCATCGCCGCTTGGATTGAAAAGTTGGCACTAAATCGGATTGGTGATTTGCGCGTTATGCGAGAGGCACAACCGATTAACGTCTAAGAAAATAGAATTTCAGTAACAGAATATGATCCCTCTCGAAGACAACGTTGGTGATATCATCGGAAAAGCGCAACGCGGTTTGGGCATTTCCGATTCCGAACTGGCAAAAAAAGCGGGCGTCGACTTGCAAACAATCCGCAAGCTAGGCGAAGGCGATATCGATGAGCAGGCCCTGGCGGGCGTCGCGCCGGTCCTGGGTCTTGCCGCGGGCCCGCTTTGCGAGCTGGCAAAGGGTGAATGGCGTCCAGAGAGAATCGATGAGCGCGACGGGTTCGCGCAATTCAACACGGATTACCACGATATGGCCGTGAACGCGTATCTCGTCTGGGATCCGACAAGCCGCACCGCGGCGGTCTTTGATACCGGTGCCGATTGTAGTGAAATGGTGCGGTTTGCCAACCGCCACAAATTGAATCTGCAACTGATTCTCCTTACCCATGCGCATCCGGATCATGTCGCGGACCTGCCGCGTCTGCGTGAGGACACGGGTGCGGACGTTTTTGCGCCCGCTCGCGAACCTGTCTCCGGCGCGGAGCCCATCGACGAAGGAAAGCACTTCCATCTCGGAAATCTTGAAATTGATACGCGACTGACCTGGGGTCATTCTCAAGGTGGAATAACATATGTGGTCACCGGCCTCGCGCGCCCCATCGCGATCGTGGGCGATTCGCTTTTTGCTGGATCGATGGGCGGTGGAAACGTTTCCTATCAGGACGCGTTGCGGAATAATCTCGAGAAAATTCTCACATTGCCGGACGAAACCATCATTTGTCCGGGGCACGGCCCGATGACGACCGTGGGTGAGGAAAAAAAGCACAATCCGTTTTTCGCGGGACGCCTCTGAGGTTTGATGTTGGCTGATGAAGAAAACAGCGGAGTTGCAGTAACGGACAAAGAGCCTTGCGCGGGTCATCCTGAACGGAGTGAAGGATCTCGCATAGGCGCCATTGACTAGGCTCATTAGTTTGTGTGTTCCGAGCTTCGATTGTGAGGTCCCTCGCTTCGCTCGGGATGACAACCCTTAGTTGTTGGGGATACAGTTCACCATGAACATCGGTTTTGTTGGAGTGGGCCGGATGGGTGCGAACATGGCGCGCAGATTGAAAGATCGACAGTTTCACATCACGGCTGCTTACGACACGAATCGCGCGGCGGCTACTTCGCTTGCCGCCGAGCTTGGCTGCGCCGCCGCTCAAGACTTGTCGGAAGTGACAGCAGAATCTGACGTGATTTTCACGGTCGTGACCGATGACAAAGCGATGCGAAACATCTTCGCAGGAAGCGGCGATAACCTGCTGGTTAACGCGCGCGGCAAGCTGTTCATTAATTGCGCAACGATCTCGCCGCAGGTGCATGTCGAGATTGAGAAGCTGGCGCACCAAGCCGGTGCAGAAACGCTCGAAGCCTGCATGGCATCTAGTATTCCCCAGGCGCGCGAAGGCAGGCTTTATTTGATGTGCGGAGGAACGGAGAATGCATTCCGCAAAGCCGAACCGATTTTGAAAGAGCTTGGTTCAGACGTGCGCTTTATCGGCAAGGCTGGCGAGGCCGCAAAGGTGAAAGCGCTTGTCAACATGGTGATGAACATCAACACGGCGGGGTTGGCGGAGGGACTTGCCCTCGGCGCGGCGCTCGGCCTCGATTTGGAAATGTTGAGGAAGGTTTTTTCACAGACAGGCGCGGCCTCCCGCGTGCTGGAAACCGATGGCGAAGATATGCAAAATCGCGAACACAGCTGTTTTTTTTCTGCTGCGCATGCGGCCAAAGATAGCGGGATCGCTCTCGAGCTCGGGCGCAGTCTTGGCCTCGATTTGCCGCTCGCGCGTGCGACCAAGGAGCAATACGACCGTATGATAGCGGAAGGCCTGGGCGAGCTCGATAAATCGGGGATCGCGGAGCTCACCTTCAAAGATCGACATAAACATTCCGGCGATCGCGTGTGAATCGGTCGTTTTCGGCCCGCTCTGAAGCTTGTGACCCGGGATCTGTGATTCCGGCAGACGACGACCGATAACTTTCTTGGGCGGTGTCTTGGACAGCCAGAATCATAAGTCCCAGGCAGTGAGGACTCTGTCTGTCCGATAAATCGGCAGAGTCGGAAAATTTTACGTTCCCGGGAACTCTCTCCTGCCGTTTCCGGATATGAAAGTGACAAGATACCAAAAGGGGCTGGCACGAAGCGCATGCCCCTCGAACAATCAAGCGCCAACTGCCCCGGCGACGAAAGTTCGGTCGCAATGGCGACACTAAATCTTCCCAGGGGCTTGAACAATTAAAAAATGAAAACTAACCATATTATACTCTTAACGATATTAACCCTTTGCGGGTTGATGACGAACCCAGTTGCTTTTTCGGCACAACTGCCTCATCGGCCTCGTCCGTTGCCCGCGGTCAGGTCAACGCCGGTGCCGCGTCCCGGCGTGACACCGTCTCCCGTACCAGCTCCTGCGACCAATCCTATCGCGATTTCCTATGAGACCTCGGCAGCATCGAATATCGCCATCAGCGTCACCGCTGGACAAACCGGAGCGGCAGCGGGCTTCTCGATTCAGTGGATGACACTGGCAGACTATGTGGCCTTGGGAAGCCGATGGCCTGGAACTTCAGAGGTTCCCAACGCGCAGTCTCCGAGCTTCTGCAAAGCACACTTTAGTGGCATCACGCCATCGTCGGGTTGCGTCCCTTACAATCTTCACCCAGGACAAAGCGTCACGGTTAACATCGGTGACGATAGCCTCTATGACAGTTGTGCCGTATCCAGCCCTTGTTCCGGCGCTCCGCTCCTATGCAATACGGCATATGTATTTCGTGCCTCCGCACTTGATGCCACGGGCCAGCTTAGGGTTAGCCAGACGATTACGTGTGCAACCATGCCGTGCGTTGGAGGAGGCTCCTGCACCTATTCGCAAGGTTATTGGCGGAACCATCCAGATGCATGGCCGGTAACTGACCTCACTATTGGGACAGTGACTTATCAGGCTGCAGAACTCATGGCAATTCTGGATAACCCCGCACAGGGTAACGGTCTTGTGATACTGGCCCACCAGCTTATTGCCGCGAAGCTTAACATAGCCAATGGAGCGGAACCGTCGGCCGTTCAGCAGGCCGTAACCGATGCCGACAACATGGTCGGAGCGTTGGTGGCACCGCCGATTGGTAATGGCTATTTAGCACCAAGCCAGACTGGTGATCTAACTGAAATCCTCACGGAATATAACGAGGGAACCATTGGTCCTGGCCACTGCAACGATTAAGTATTGGACAAAAGAGAATGAGGAAGTCCGAATGACCGACGTCAATCATTGAGGATCACATCGTTCGATAGGATCCATTATCTAGCGATTAATGGGCGGGGGCACAAGCATTGTGCCCCCGTTCCGTTTTCCACGGGGATCTGAAGCTCCAAGGCCCGTTCTCACATATAGCAACTCTGCCAATCGACTCTGTCATCGATCGATAAGTCGAAAGGTGTGCCCGGCCTCGGGCCAATGAACGCCGGGCGCTGTATTACAATCGAAGAGTAAGAGCGACTCCACAACCCTCTGCTGTTTGGTTCTATTGGCTGGGACGGGCCGGCGTCGACGACGCCGAGCTCCGCCAGCGCCTGTTTTTCAACAAAACAGACAAAAATCCTAAGTTTTGCGGGAACTTTGGCACGCAGCTTCCGGATAAAGACCAAAGGACATAGTTCGGCCGCGATTATCGGCCTTCGAAGTCGGCGCGGGTGAGCCATGTCCACAAGCCTAGCTTGGACAACTTAACATCCGCATAACAACCCAGGGCTACTC
>JBKPLM010000220.1:0-4437 GCA_046731655.1 Verrucomicrobiota bacterium
GCCGAGCTGCGCGTCTTTTTTTTCCGTCGTCCACCCTAGCCCGCCCCAAGCGAATCCGACGATGCCGATGATAATGAGGATGATGCCGACGATGACGGTCGGTTTCATTGGGCCGAGCTTACAATGGGCGGCGGCCTTGGATCAATTGCAGAATTAACACCACAATCGCAATGACGAGCAGGATGTGAATGAATCCGCCCAGCGTATAAGAGCTGACTAGTCCAAGAAGCCAGAGTACCAGCAAGATCACGAATATTGTCCAGAGCATAAGGTCCTTTCGGTTAGGGTCACATGTTCCTTCGTGGGAGGCGGTTCCGGTGCGCTTATGAAAACCAAAATTTCTGCACTGATCCCTATTTGTAGCGTGGTCGCTAAACGGCCACGGCTACAGTTTTTCCACTACGGCACGCAGGTTCCAGTCCGCTGCTTCGAGCTGCCGACGCGCAGAATCGTAATCGCACTGAGCTAGATCGGCGACGACCCGCACCGCGCGATCTCGCAGCTTGGCACTGGTGGTGTGCAGATCAATCATCAGATTGCCGCGCACTTTGCCAAGCGCGACCATCGCGCCGGTGCTGACGATGTTAAGAGCAACCTTGGTCGCTGTGCCGGCTTTCAATCGGGTCGATCCAGTCACGACCTCGGGGCCAACCGCGAGTTCGATCACAAGGTCGATTGCTGTAGGCGCGACCGGTGATCGCGGCCCGCCGGGGTCGTCGCCCCCGGCTACAGCGGGATTGCAGGTGAGCAGAATTGTTCTTACGCCTAACGACTTTGCGTAGGCGAGCGCACCGAGGACAAACGGCGTCCGGCCGCTGGCGGTAATCCCAATCACAACATCGCCATTCTTTGTTTCCCTTTCCCGCAGTGCCAACGCACCCGCGCTCTCCTCGTCTTCCGCACCTTCCACGCTGCGATAAAGGGCAGTCACGCCACCGGCGATTATTCCCTGCACACGATCGGGCGACGCGCCAAAAGTCGGCGGAATTTCGCTCGCATCGAGAACGCCGATGCGCCCGCTGCTGCCAGCGCCGACATAAAACAAGCGACCACCATTCCGGAGCGATTCAGTCACGATTTCAATGGCCCTGACAAGGTTTGCAGTTACTCCGCGCAACGCGTCCTCTACGAATTTCTCTTCCTCGACAAAGAGTTCGACCAATTCACGAAGGCTCATTTTTTCCAGGTTCTCGGAGCGCGGATTGCGTTGTTCGGTAAGCGCAGCAGCCAGATGGTCGATTTCTTTTTCAGGAAGATCGTGGTGAAGCGTCACAGGACCGCGCGTTTCCGCGGCAAGCCACGCAGCACCCAATTCGGGAGATCGCTCTGCAATCGTGACACGAGCGTCGGGGAGATTCTTTTTTAGTCTGCGTCGAAACGCATGAGTGTAGATCGAATCACGATAGAAGAGACCGCCCGAGAGCACGACTTTGGGCGCAAGCAGATGTAGACGAAAGGCGACAGCCTCAGTGTATTCACAGAGGACACGCGCGCCTTCCTCGACGATCTCGTTCACTCGCGCGTCGCCACCAGCCGCAGCTTCAAACACTACCGGCGCCAGCATGGCGATCTCGTTTTTGTCGGCCGTTTGCGCCCAGCGAACAAGTTCATCAAGATTGTTCAACGAAAGTGCGCGTAAAATTTTCGCTGTGAACTCCATCTCACCACGATGCAGATCGAATTCGCGTAAAATCAGGCGCAGCGCCTCGATGGACAGAAAATAACCACCGCCGGTGTCGCCCAGAATGTGTCCCCATCCACCGGCTCTCTCGATTCGGTCGCCCCTCCGGCCAGTCACCGAAGAACCACTTCCCGCATTTGCGACAATGCCGTCTCCATGTTCGAGGGCTGCCGCCAGGCCGGAATCACGATCGCTGCCCGTTACGATTTTTGCATTTGGCCAAATGTCTCTGCAAATGAGCGTGAGCGATCGACGATCTTCCTCCGTCCCGCAGCCGGCAAGAAAAACTCCCGCGCGATCGACTTCCCTTGGCAATTCGGCAAAAATTTCGCGTAACCGTTCCGGGGTCGTCAGGCGCAAATTGGACGGCGGCAGCTTTCCTTGATCGAGAATTGTCCATTGCGAGCCGGGGTCAGCGCCCCCGGCTACAGTTTCCACGAGCACCCAGGCGGTTTTTGTTCCGCCTCCTTCGATGCCGAGGATGCGCTCGACTGATTTCACCAATAGTTATGATTAGCTGCTTTTCCGGGGATTTGAAAGTGTGTTCCTCTCTGGCGCTGTCATCCTGAGCGAAGCGAAGGACCCTCCCATAGAATGATGGAGCACACCCGAAAAATTGTGTGTCCCAAGCTTCAAATGTGAGTTTCCTCGCTCTGCTCGGAATGACCCGCCGGGGTGATTGCCGAGGATTTGCCCGTTTGTATCATGTTTCATGGCCAAGAACGCGACGGAGGCGGCGAAGCGAATGGAGCAGTTGCGGAACGAAATCCGCAAGCATGACCGGCTCTACTACGAAGACGCCGCGCCAATCATTAGCGACCGCGAATACGACCGTCTCTACAAAGAACTCGTCGATCTCGAGACGCAGTTTCCCGATCTCGTTACTCCCGATTCTCCCACCCAGCGTGTCGGGGGAAAACCGCTAAAGGCATTTGAGCAGGTTTCGCATCTGATCCCAATGCTCAGTCTCGACAACACTTACTCGGAAGAGGAAGTGAAAAGTTTTTACTCCCGTATCCAGCGGCTTTTGCCTAACGAAAAGATCCCGGTGGTAATCGAACCAAAGGTGGACGGCGTTGCGGTTTCGCTCATTTACGAAAACGGCAGGCTTCGCCAGGCAGCAACGCGGGGAGACGGAAACATGGGCGACAACATCACTCACAATATCCGAACGATCCGTTCGGTGCCGGAGCGGCTACGCAGTGCTGCGCCGAAACTTTTGGAGGTGCGTGGAGAAGTTTACATGGATAAAGACGGCTTCGAAAAATTAAACGACGAACGGCGAAAAGCCGGTCTGCCGCTGTTTGCAAACCCGCGCAACGCAGCGGCCGGTTCGCTTAAGCAACTGGATCCGGCAATCGTGGCGAAGCGTCCCCTCGGCGTTGTGTTGTATGGAACCGGGGCCACCGAGGGGGTGGACGTCGACGTTCATTCGGAAATTTTTCCTCTGCTGAAGAAACTGGGCCTGCCAGCCACTGAGCGCTGGTGGGTTGCCAAATCAATCGACGAAATTCTGGATGCGATTCACGAACTGGATGGCATCCGTCACAAGTTCGTTTATCAGACCGACGGCGCGGTGGTGAAAGTGAATTCATTTTCGCAACGCGACCGTCTCGGGTTCACGGCAAAATCGCCCAGATGGGCCATCGCTTACAAATACGAGGCAGAACGCGTGGAGACAGGCCTCAACGACATTGTGATTCAAGTCGGGCGCACCGGAATTCTCACGCCGGTAGCGATGCTAGAGCCGGTGTTGGTGAGCGGAAGCACTGTTGGGCGCGCCACGCTACACAACGAGGATGAAATCAAACGTAAAGATATCCGCATCGGCGACACCGTAGTGATTGAAAAGGCTGGCGAAGTCATCCCGGCCGTTGTTGAAGTTGTTAAATCAAAACGGCCGCGTGATGCGAAGCCGTTCGATTTTGCCAAACACATTCACGGCAAGTGTCCGGTCTGTGGCGGTCCGATTCGCCGCGACCCGGAGTTCGTTGCCTGGCGCTGCGAAAATCTTCAGTGCCCTGCACAAACAACGCGACGCGTCGAATTTTTTGCGGCGCGCAGTGCACTCGACATCGAAAGCGTCGGCGGGATTGTGGCGGACAAGCTGGTAGAACGTGGGCTTGTACGCGAGCCGCTCGATCTGTTTGAGTTAAAGACGGAACAACTGGCTAAACTGAATCTCGGGACGGACGAAGAGTCGCGCGTGTTCGGCGAAAAAAATGCGACGAAAGCGATCCACGCGATCGAGCGGGCCCGGAACTTGCCGCTTTCGCGGTGGCTCTTCGCTCTTGCCATTCCGGATGTGGGAAGAACAACAGCAACACAACTTGCCCGTTTCCACGAGACGATTGAAGACGTCGCCAGTTCGCCGCTGCTCCGTGATGTCTTGCAGTACCACGCAAAGCGGGAAGAGAAGAAGGACGTGAAAGAAATTGCGGATCGGCTCATTCAAGCCGGTTTCGCGAAGCCATCGAAAAGCAAAGCCGAGAAAGGCCGCGGCGTTACTACGGAAGTCGGTCCTGTAGTTGCGAAAAGCGTCCTGGATTTCTTCGCCTCAGGATCGGGAAAAAAAATTCGAGGCCGGATAAAAGAACTCGGGATTCGCCCCAGGAGCGAAAAGGTATCGGCAAAAAAAGTGGCAGAATTGCCGCTGGCCGGAAAGACGATTGTGCTCACGGGGACATTGCCCTCGATGACGCGAGAAGAAGCAACGGAAAAAATCGAAACGCTCGGGGGCCACGTCAGCAGCAGTG
>JBKPLM010000221.1:0-7056 GCA_046731655.1 Verrucomicrobiota bacterium
GGTAGAAGTATTGCAGAAATAACGAGGAGGAAGACGCATGGTCCAGATTCGCTCCAGATTAGATGTGGCCGACAACAGCGGTGCGCGCATGGCGACCATGATTGGTGTAATTGGCAAAGCCACGCGTTACGCTGGGATCGGCGATGTGATTACCGCCAACGTCAAGGAAGCAAGCGCAACCGGAGCAGTAAAGAAGGGCGAAGTCGTGCGTGCAGTGCTCGTGCGTACCAAGCAACCGATCCGGCGCGAGGATGGTTCGCTGCTGCGCTTCGATAACAACGCCATCGTGATTATCGATAAAGATTTGAATCCCCGCGGCACGCGCATTTTTGGGCCGGTCGCCCGAGAATTGCGTGAGCGGAATTTCATGAAAATTGTGTCGCTCGCTCCGGAAGTCCTATGAACCGCATCAAGTTTCACGTTAAAAAAGGCGACCAAGTCGAAGTCATCTCCGGAAATTTCCGCGGCTCTTCAGGGAGGATCCTGGCAGTATTTCCGGAAAAACAGCGTGTTCTCGTCGAAGGCGTGCGGATCATCAAGAAACACCTTCGAAAGTCTCAGGATAATCCGAGCGGGAAAATCGCCGAACGGGAAGGCCCCATCCATATTTCGAACGTGAAATTGATCGAGCGCGAGAAGAAGACTGAGAAAAGGACGGCGAAGAAATCGAAGAAACAAAAAGAAGAGCAGAAGGCAGCCTAAGTAATTCGAGATGTCTCGGCTTCGCTCGACATGACAAACTGAAAAATGGAAAACGAATTTCATCGCCATTACAAGGAGCGTGTTATGCCGGCGCTGCAAAAGCTGCACGGTTACAAAAACGTTCATCAGGTTCCGAGAGTCGAAAAAGTGGTGATTAACACCTCAGTCGGCTCGCAATCTGATGTGAAGCAAGCGCTGGAGGAAGCGAAAGCCGAGTTAGCGCTGATAACAGGCCAGCGCCCTATGGAAACACTGGCCAAGAAAAGCATTTCCAATTTCAAATTACGCAAGGATCAGGCCATCGGCGCCAAGGTGACTCTGCGTGGAGAGCGCATGTACGAATTCCTCGAGCGCTTCATTAAAGCCGCCTTGCCGCGCATCCGCGATTTTCGCGGCGTGTCTCCGCGGTCTTTTGATAGCCACGGTAACTATACGCTTGGAATTTCCGATCAATCGATTTTTCCCGAGGTTGAGCTCGATAAAATCAAGCGCAACATCGGATTTGATGTTACAATCGTCACCACGGCACGAACCAACGAGGAAGCCAAATCGCTGTTAAGCGAAATGGGAATGCCGTTTAGCGATCGGGCAAAGAAGCCCGCCGCGCAAGCCGCCTGATTTCATGAGTACCGTTACTGATCCAATTGCCGATTTTTTGGCGCGTGTCCGCAATGGGACGCGTGCGCAAAAACCGGAGATGCTGATCCCGTACTCGAAGATCAAGGCCGAGATCTCGCGCATCCTGAAGGATGAAGGTTACATTTCCGATTACTCGATTGACACGAGTGCTGCGCATCCGCGCATCAAGATCACCAATAAACTTGTAAACCGCTCGAGCGCTATTGCAGGGCTTCGTCGGGTGAGCCGCCCAGGATTGCGGCGCTATGTTGGCGCAGATGAAATCCCTCGTGTTCTGGGCGGAATGGGTTTGGCGATTCTTTCTACCTCGCGCGGTGTTTTATCGGGGCGCGAGGCGCGAAAACAAAAAGTGGGTGGTGAACTACTGGCCTACGTTTGGTGAGCATTTAACGTTGTAACGATGTAACGAATCACGAACCCATGTCACGGATTGGAAATAAGGCGGTCGAGATCCCCGACAAAGTCAAAGTGAACGTTGACGAAAAGGGAGCAGTTTCAGTGGAGGGCCCCAAGGGCAAGCTTCAGTGGAAGCTTCCGCGTCGGATCCGGGCCAGCGTGCAGGACAATCAAGTGTCGGTCGTGCGTGAAGCGGAATCACGCAGTGTGAAAGCGCTGCACGGGCTTTCGCGTAGCCTCGTGCACAACATGGTGCAGGGTGTGAGCGAGGGTTTCACCAAGCAACTCGAGATTGAAGGAGTTGGTTTCAAGGCTGCCGTCCAGGGATCCACCCTTAACTTGAGTTTGGGTTTCTCTCATCCGGTCCCATTTTCGATTCCGAAAGACATCAAAATCACGGTCGCTGATAACACGAAGATTACCGTCGAGGGCGTGGACAAGAAATTGGTTGGCCAGGTTGCAGCGGACATCCGTCGCTTTTATCCTCCCGAACCGTACAAGGGCAAGGGAGTTCGTTATGCGGGCGAGCAGATTCGTCGCAAAGTTGGCAAGACTGTTCAATAAATATGGCGACGTTTCGTAAGGCAGCGCGGCAACGCGTTCATCAAAGAATCAGGAAAAGAGTGGCCGGCACTGCCCAACGTCCCCGGCTGGCAGTTCATTTCTCTGGTAAACACGTTTACGCTCAAGTGATCGACGATAGCTCCGGAAAGACACTGGCCGCCGCATCAACCGCGGAGCGTTCATTACTGGGTAACGATAAAGCCGCTGCAAATAAGGCTGCGGCAGAACAAGTCGGCAAAGCGATAGCGGAACGTTCCGTGGCGAAGAAACTCGAGCGAGTGGTTTTTGACCGCGGCGGGTTCCTTTATCATGGAAAGGTGAAGGCGTTAGCGGATGCGGCGCGCGCAGGCGGCTTAAAATTTTAATTTCATGGCTCAAACAACTTCAGGCAGACGACCGGACATGCGCAGGCAAGATAAAGCGCCCGCGGCAAGGGGCGATACGACCGAAAAAGTCGTGTTTATCAACCGTTGCGCGAAGGTCGTCAAAGGAGGGCGCCGTTTTAGCTTCAGTGCGCTGATCGTAGCTGGAGATCACGACGGAAAAGTGGGATGCGGATTTGGCAAAGCCAACGAAGTGTCGGAGGCCATCCGGAAAGCTTCCGAAGCAGCGCGCAAAGCGATGGAAAAAGTCTCATTGAATGAGAACACAATCCCACACGAAGTGATCGGCGAATACGATGGAGCCCGAGTACTATTGCGACCCGCGTCGCCGGGGACCGGAGTCATTGCGGGTGGAGGTGTGCGGGCCGTAGCTGAGGCAGCCGGCATTCGTGACGTGCTGGCCAAGTCGCTTGGGTCAAGCAATCACGCCAACGTGGTGAAGGCGACGATCGCTGCATTGCGATCACTTCGCCGGCGGGAGGAAATTTTTAAAGTGCGCGGAATTCGTTTCAGCGATGGGAAAGGTGAGCAACAACATGCGTCTTCATAATCTGCAATCGCGCCCCGGCTCGCGACATCGCGTGAAGCGCCTGGGTTGCGGTGAGAGTTCAGGCCACGGAAAGACGAGTGGCAAGGGTCACAAGGGGCAAAAGGCGCGTTCGGGTGGGAGTATTCGACTGGGGTTCGAAGGCGGACAAATGCCGTTGATTCGACGATTGCCGAAGCGAGGGTTTAATAACGCCGCCTTTCATAAGCACTATGCGATCATCAATCTTGATGATCTCAATGCATTTAAGGCTGGAACTGCCGTCAACGAACAACTGCTGCGTGAGTCGAAGCTCGTCCGCGGTGACTTCGTAGGAATAAAAATCCTTGGCGACGGGGAATTAAAGCATGAGGTGAAGGTGGAAGCCGATAAAGTTAGCGCGGCAGCCCGGGAAAAAATCGAAAAGGCTGGAGGGACGATTACGTTGCGTGACAAAGCAGCACGGTCACAGACCGCGGCGGCACATGAAGCGTCGTCAGAGCACCTAGCTGGCGAATCTGCGTCAAAGGTGACAGAGAAGAAAAAATCGTCCAGGAAGACCGCGGCCAAGGCCAAAAAGAAAGCATCGCGGGAGAGCTAGCTTCCCGGCACATGATGTTTCACATTTAGCGGATGGTTTCGGCGTTTCTCAACACGGTCAAGATACCGGAATTGCGCCGGCGCATTCTGTTTACGCTCGCGGTGATTGTGATTGTGCGCTTGGGAGCGGCGATCACGACTCCGGGAGTCAATCAGGCCGTCTTGCAAGAATGGTTTAGCACGTCATTGAGCCAACGCACCGGAGGTGGTCTGGCTGCGCTGTTTAACCTGTTCAGTGGCGGCGCGCTGGAAAATTGCGCGGTCTTCTCCCTGGGCATCATGCCTTATATCAGTGCGTCGTTCATGATGCAGTTACTGACTGCGGTAATTCCGCAGCTTGGCAGGCTGGCGCGCGAAGATGGCGGCCGGCAAAAGATCATGCAGTTGACGCGCTACGCCACACTAGGGCTGTGCATTTTCCAAGGGTATTTACTGGCGCTGTCGTTCCAGCATCCGGAATCCTATCACACCATGCTGCCGGGGATTACCGACACCATTAAAAACCTTGGGATTCCACTAGTGGACGACCTTGGCTGGAAGTTTCGAATCGTAACGGTGGTTTCCTTGACGACCGGGACACTTCTATTGATGTGGCTGGGCGATCAAATTACCGAGCGCGGCATCGGAAACGGAATATCGCTCATTATTACCGTTGGTATCGTTGCGCGCCTCCCCGCCGCGCTTGCTCAGGCGTGGAAGACCTTTGTGCCCTCGGCGCAGACCGGATCGAGTCAGGTGAATCCAATGGTCCTGGTTTTGCTGGTGTTCTTTTTGGTCGTCGTCATTGCCGCAGTGATCACCATTACGCAGGGTGTGCGGAAAATTACCGTCCAGTACGCCAAACGCGTAGTTGGCCGTAAAATGTACGGAGGCCAAACGCAATACATGCCTTTGAAAGTGAATTACGCCGGTGTGATGCCAATCATCTTCGCTTGGGCTTTGCTTCTCTTTCCGGCGACGATTGTCAGCTATGCCTTCAAGAACAGCCCTACGGCTAACCGGATTGCCAGCGCGCTTTCCACCGGCTGGCCCCATTACGCCGCTCTCGCGGCGATGATTTTCTTTTTCAGTTATTTCTGGGTCGCGACGCAGTTTCAACCAACCCAAATCGCGGACGACTTGAAGAAATACGGTGGTTACATTCCGGGCGTGCGGCCTGGAAAACCGACTGCCGATTTTCTTGATTTCACTATGACGCGCCTCACGTTTGCCGGCGCAATTTTCCTGACGCTGATAGCGGTTTTGCCAAGTCTTCTAAGTCAGGGATTGAGCGTGCCGGTGATCACAGCGCAATTTTTTGGCGGCACAAGCTTGTTGATCATTGTGGGTGTCATGCTCGATACCATGCGCCAGGTAGAGACGCACCTTATTCAACGGCATTATGACGGTTTCCTGCGCAAGGGTCGCATTCGAGGGCGATCCTTTGATCGCGCCACGTACAGTCGCGGTGACGCGGTAGCGAGCGGCACGCTAATGTGGTTGTACGTTGGGATCGCCGTGATTGTAATTGCCGGCGTCGCCATTTTTCTTTACGGGCGATAGGTGAAAAGGCGGCTCGTTCTTCTCGGCGCGCCCGGTTCCGGCAAAGGGACCCAGGCGGAAATGATTACGCGCCAGTTCAGCATTCCCGTCACTTCACCGGGCGCAATCTTGCGGCGTGAGAGGGACCTCGGAACGCCGTTGGGAAAGGAGACTGCCGAAGTGTTGCAAAGCGGCGGGCTCGTCTCTGACAAAATAATCATCGGGCTAATCGAAGACTGGTTGCGCCTGCATGGCGGTCATGGATTCGTATTCGATGGTTTTCCCCGGACGCTGCGGCAAGCCGAAAGCTTGATGACTATCCTGGCGCGATTGCGTACCGCCTTGGATTTGGCGATATGGCTTGAGGTATCGGAAGAGACCGTGCGCGATCGCATCGCGGGGCGACTCCAGTGTGGGGAATGCGGCTTTACAACCAGCTCGTCGAGCGCGCAGTTTGCCGAACGTGCTGTATGTCCATATTGCGATGGTCCGTTGCTGCGCCGCAGCGACGATGATCTGGGCGTATTGCAAACGCGTTTACAAGAGTTTCGCACCAAGACTGAGCCGCTGGCATCTTTTTATGGGAAAATATCGATACTGCACCGGATCGACGGCAACCGCGATCGCGAGGCAGTCTTTAGCGATATTTCGCGGCTGATTGAAGACAAACGATGATTCCGATTAAGAACGCAAAGGAAATTGAGAAGATGCGGCAGGCGTGCCGCACCGCGAGCGATATTCTCGACCGCGTTAGTGATCTGGTTCGTCCCGGCATTACAACAAAAGAAGTGGACGAGGCGGCAGCCGACTTCATGAGCGATGCACACGTGAAAAGTGCATTTCTTGGCTATCGGCTAGGGCACCGGGTTTTTCCGGGCAACATTTGCATTTCGCTGAATGACGAAGTCGTGCACGGCATCGGCAGCCAGCGGCGTATTCAATACGGCGACATCGTAAAACTGGATATAGGCATTGTTCGGGATGGTTGGGTAGGGGACAACGCAACTACTGTACCGGTGGGAATTGTTGAGGAACGAACAGATCAATTGCTACGCGTGACCGAAAATGCGTTGGCTCGCGCAATTGCGGCCGCCCGCGAAGGCCAGCGCGTCGGTGACATCTGCGCTGAAATTGAGGACGAAGCGCGCCGCTTCGGTTTTTCAGTCGTACGCGAATTCGTGGGACACGGCGTGGGACGAAAAATGCACGAGGAGCCGCAGATTCCCAACTACGGCAAACGGGGCAGCGGTCCGAAGTTGAAGGCAGGCATGACGCTGGCAATTGAGCCAATGATTAACATTGGGACCTCTGACGTAAGATTACTCGATGATGGATGGACAGTGCGCACGGCAGATGCAATGCCCTCCGCACATTTCGAGCACACGGTTCTGATCACAAAGGACGACCCAGAAATTCTGACATGGCGCGCAAGGACGCAATTGAAGTAGAAGGCACAGTCGTCGAGCTGCTGCCCAATACCATGTTTCGGGTCGAACTGGCCAATGGGCATCGCGTCCTGGCGCACATTTCCGGGAAAATGCGGCTGCACTTCATTCGGATCTTGCCAGGAGACAAAGTTATGCTACAGGTTTCACCTTACGATTTGTCGAAAGGGCGAATTACGTATCGCCAAAAATGACAACGCGGAGCCGGCTCCGCGTTTTCCATTTCGCGGATTATGAAAGTACGACCATCAGTAAAGAGGCTTTGTGCCAGTTGCAGGAT
>JBKPLM010000222.1:0-6179 GCA_046731655.1 Verrucomicrobiota bacterium
GCTGTGCGACGAGCTTTCCATCTTCGCGTCTGGCTGATTCCAATACGCGCACGACAGTTGTACCCACAGCGACGATTCGACTGGCGCTTTTGATCTTAGCGATAGCGGAAGACGAGATGGAAAAATTCTCCGCATGCATGCGATGCTCCGCGATGTTCTCCGAGCGCACAGGGAGAAAGGTGCCGGTCCCGACATGCAACGTCACGAAGGCGTGGCAGATCTCGCTTAAAATCTCTGGAGTAAAGTGAAGACCCGCAGTGGGCGCTGCCAGTGCACCAGGTGCGTGCGCGAAAACGGTCTGGTAACACCTTGCATCGTCGACGTCGCTATCGCGTCGGATATAAGGAGGCAACGGCATCGACCCGCGAGAGTAAAGATCGACGTCTTCGCTTAACACCACAATGCGCTCACCAGCAGGAGTGATTTCCTCTACACGCAGGGTCGCTTTATCGATTCTTGCGGTAGCGCCCACGCGCATTTTACGGCCGGGATTGACGAGACATTTCCATCGGCGAGGACCAAGGCGCCCAAGAAGCAAGAACTCAATCGCGCCGTCTTCGGAGAATCGCCGGGCCGGCAGTACCTGGGTATCGTTCAAAACAAGGAGATCGCCGGGCCGCAAAAGTGTTTTCAGATCGCGGAATTGGTGATGCTCGATCGTTTGCGTCTCGCGATGCAGGACCATCATTCGACAATCGTCCCGGCGCTGAGGCGGTCGCTGCGCGATCAGTTCCCTTGGCAAGTCATAATCGTAATCGCTCAACCGCGCGCTCATCTGTTGACTTCAACGTTACTGCAGCGCCTAAACCTTTGCACAAGAGAGCGCAATGCTTTCGCGCCAATCCGGACGAATTTTACCGTCATGACGGCCCTTTCCATAGTTTCGCTTTTTTTCATTCACAAGGAGGCGCATATTTCCTGCGATGGACTCACCGAACCGCGATGCGGTTGACGAACTACTTCAGACCTACGGCGAAACGGGCGGCATCAATTATCTTGCTGCCGCTGCTACCCTTCCTTCGCGCCTCGCCATCGAGGCGGCGTGTGCTGAATTGATGAGTCTGATGTTTCCGGGCTTTCGCAGCGAAGCGCTGGTGAGCTCGGAAGATCTAGCCGATACCACTCGCACTCGCATACGAAATATGCATGCTCGATTGAAAACGGAAATTTGCAGAAGCCTCGGCAAAATCCCGCCGGACGAAGCAACGGAAATAAAAGCGGAAGAGGTGTTGACTGCGTTTCTAAGGGACTTGCCCTCCGTGCGCCGACTTCTTTGGACAGACATCGATGCAGCCTACGAAGGCGACCCGGCTGCGATGAGTTATGAAGAAATTATCCTCGCGTATCCCTCGCTCGAGGCCATCGCCATTCATCGAATGGCGCACCTGCTTTACAATAAGGTGCCACTGATTCCGCGCATCATGACCGAATGGGCGCACAGCCGTACGGGCATCGATATTCATCCGGGGGCAGAAATCGGATCGCACTTTTTCATCGACCACGGCACCGGCGTAGTCATCGGCGAAACGACGCAGATCGGCGCGCACGTTAAGCTTTATCACGCGGTCACGCTCGGCGCGCGCAGCTTTCAAAAAGACGAGCACGGCAAAATCAAAAAAGGCGGAAAACGCCATCCGACCGTCGAAGATGAGGTGACGATTTACCCGGGGTCAACGATTCTGGGCGGCGAAACCGTCATTGGCGCAAGATCGACAATCGGTGGCAACGTTTTTCTGGTCCAGAGCGTGCCCCCCGATTCGCTGGTGTACTACGAAGAGAAACAATTGCGAATTGTACCAAAGCGAGAACGCAAACCGGCTACAACCCGCGATGAATTTCGCGAATGAACATCTAGGGCGCGCCGCCGAGGGCCGCCCACGAGCATGAGAAAGAGTAAGACTACGACGAAGCGGAAGACTCGATGATTTACCTCGATTACAACGCGACCACGCCGCTATGCGACGAGGCGCGCAAGGCGATGTTGCCGTATCTCGACCGGTACTTTGGAAATCCGTCGAGCGTGCACGCAGCTGGACGCGAGGCGCGCGCGGCCATTGATAATGCACGCGACAAGCTGGCCACGATGCTGCGTATTAAACCGAACGAAATTGTTTTCACCGGCGGCGGAACGGAATCATGCAATCTCGCCGTGTTCGGCCTCGCGCGCTGTCGCATGCAGCGCGGCGGCCACGTGATCTCAGCCAAGACCGAACATCACGCTGTACTAAACGCTATCGAGCACTTGGAAAAGAATGAAGGTTTCGAGGTAACCTGGCTGAATGTTTCACCCGATGGAATAATCGATCTCGATCAGCTTGCCGCTGCGATCCGGCCCGAGACCAGACTCGTTTCCATCATGACTGCCAACAACGAGACCGGCGCGATTCAACCCATGCGCGAAATTTCGCGAATATGCCGCGAGCGCGGCGTCCTGCTGCACAGCGACATGGTGCAATCGTTCGGCAAGATCGCTACTGACCTTTCGCTGGTCGATGCCGCAAGTTTCGCTGCGCATAAATTCTACGGACCCAAGGGGGTTGGATTTCTTTTCTTGCGCAGCGGTCTGTCGATCCAGCCGATCATGTTCGGCGGCGCTCACGAGAACCAGCGACGGCCAGGAACGGAAAACGTGGCGGCAATAGTGGGAATGGCAGCCGCTGCGGAATGGACGTTTCGAGATCGTGAGACAGAACAGCACCGCGAAGGAGAATTGCGCGACGAACTTTGGACACGAATTGCGCAGAACGTACCGGATGCAAAACAGAACGGCGCGAACCCGCCGCGGCTGGCAAACACGCTGAACGTGAGCCTCCTCGGAATCGATTCCGAAATGCTGCTCATCGCGCTCGATTTGGAAGGTGTCTGCGCCTCCAGTGGCTCGGCCTGCATGGTCGGATCAGTCGTCGCGTCACATGTCTTGCTCGCCATGGGACTCCCGATGGAGCGCGCGCGTTCCGCGGTTCGATTCTCACTTGGCAAATTGACAACGGCCGACGAAATCAAAGCGGCTGGAGACGCGGTGCGGAAAATTGTTGATCGCCTGAACACGCGAAAGAGCGCCTATGCCGTTGCTTAGGCAGCTCGAGTTTGCGTTCCAGACATTTGTAGGGCAGGCGTTCCGCCTGCCAAGTCCCCAGATGGCAACCGGGGCGGTTGCCCTACAATCTCGCGGTCGCGACGTAAGGTTGGAAGCGAACGCAAAAGAAATCTTGCGAGCATTAGGCGCGACAAAGCTCGCCCGCGAGCTTCGCATCGAATGGAATTCTCGCCTTAAAACAGCCGCTGGTCGCGCTGATTATCGCCAGAAGCTCGTTTTGTTAAATCCGCGGCTATCTGAATATCCGACCGAAATCGATCGGACGTTGCGACATGAGCTGGCGCATATTCTCGCCCAGTTTCGCGCCGGTCGACGGAGGATTCTACCTCACGGCATCGAGTGGCGGCAGGCCTGTCTCGAATTGGGAATCGCTGACGAAAAGCGCTGTCACAATCTGCCGTTTCCTGCGCGAACTTACACCGCGCGGTTCGTGTATCGTTGTCCAAATTGTCGCCAGGAATTCCCGCGAGTCCGCCGTGTGCGCCGCGCAGTCGCCTGTCTTGCCTGCTGCCGCAAACATAACGGCGGCGGCTTCGATCCACGGTTTCGGCTCAAGCTGTTAACAACGCATTAGTGTGGTCATCCTGAGCGAAGCGAAGGACCTCACAAAGGATAATTGGTCACACAATCCACTTGTGTGACGTGCGCTTCGATTGTGAGGTTCCTCGCTTCGCTCGGAATGACACGTGTGGGGACTTCACTCGGCGGCTTCGGCTCAAGCTCCCTGAGCCCTCGTTACCTTGTCATGTCGAGCGCGAACACGGGCTGGCCAGCGCTAACCGGAGCGCTTGGATCGGTCTTTCAACCCTACTGCGCCATATCAGCGGTCGATGGCTGTGCAAAAACCAACTGATTGCCGTGGGGGTCTTTGATAATAAGGGTCTTGACCTGTTTGGACTCTTGAACGTTACCCACCGCAAGGTCCAGTGATCGCAAATGATCAACCTCCGCCTTCAGATCTGACACGGAAAACGTAACGGACGATTCGCCGGCGCGATCAGAGTCGCTAAACACCTGAATCCATCCTCCACGCGGGAATGCCCATTCAGCGACTTCCGGCATCGGTTTCTGATCGGGAGGCTTGGAAAGCAACTTCTCATACCGCCGCGTAGCCGCACTGAGATCGCGGACCGCGATACCGGCGAGTGAATTTTGGATGTTCATAAGAACAGAACAATGCTTTGGGTTTCGACTGCAGCAACCAGACACGGTCGGCGTCTTCCTGACTAAATTTCATTTTCGCTTTTGTCACCCTTCGCCGCCTTCTCTCCGCGCAACTTCGCCTGGATGAACATGTCGATATTGCCGTCCATCACGTCTTGGACGTTGCTCGTTTCCGCCCCGGTTCGGTGATCCTTCACCATTTGATACGGTTGAAAAACGTAGGAACGAATTTGGCTGCCCCACGCGATATCGCCTTTCTCTCCATATTGGCGATCGATTTCCGCGCGTTTCTTGTCCTGCTCAATTTCGTAAAGCTTGGCTTTCAACATTTTTATCGCCAGTTCCCGGTTACGTCCCTGGCTACGCTCGGCCTGACAAGCGACTACGATTCCGCTCGGCTTATGCAAAATCCGAACCGCCGTTTCCACTTTGTTAACGTTCTGCCCGCCTTTTCCGCCGCTGCGAAATGTGTCGATCTCCAAGTCGGCAGGATTAATTTCTATGGGAGCGGTATCAGCAATTTCAGGAACAACATCGACGCTCGCGAAGGAGGTGTGGCGCCGTTTGTTTGCGTCGAACGGCGAGATGCGCACCAGCCGATGCACGCCGCGCTCGGTCTGGAGATGTCCGTAGGCGTACTCACCAGTCACCAGCAACGTCACGGACTTGATTCCGACTTCTTCGCCCTGTTGAATGTCCACGGTCTGAGATTTAAAACCGCTTCGCTCGATCCAGCGCTGGTACATCCGCAGCAACATGTCGGCCCAATCGCATGACTCAGTGCCACCTGCGCCTGAGTGAATTGTGAGAAATGCGTTCGCGCGATCGTTTTCACCGGAAAGGAACTGGCGCAACTCGAATTCATCAAGCTTGTGAGCCAGGCGATCATGTTCCGTTGCGACTTCTTTCTCCGCATTAGCGCGCGCAGTGGGATCGCTTTCTTCCGCAGCCAACTCATGTAATGCGCTGAAATCCTCGATCTCGCGCTCCAGCTCTTGAAATGGATTAATCAACGAGCGCAGCCGGGAAACTTCCTCGACATCGGTTTGAGCGCGCTCGCGATTCGACCAGAAATCGGGCGCGGCCATGCGCTCTTCGACTGCCGCTAGATTCTTCTGAAGTTTTTCGACGTCAAAGAAACCTCCGCAATTCGCGGACACGCGATTTCAAATCCTCGGCATCGGGGATGGAGACTTCAGTTGGCATGGGGGAAGATAATTCAAGCGGCGCCCCATGCAAAGCTGCGAGATCGAAAAAGACATCCTCATTGGGCGCGTTAGCGATCCGCTTGGGTGACGCACCCGTCCCGGGTGCTGGTTTCGGCGTCGCACCGAAACGAACTTTTTGAGGGATCACAATCAATGATGAGTATCGCGCACAAGGGAAGTTCGCGATCGCGAAGACGCGGCCCAGTCCGAGCCGGACTGGCAGTAACACACGAGACGCGTGCGCTACCCTACCTGCGCGCGGAATTATTCGGTTTTGGTTTCTCAGCGCGCGCGGCTTCGAGACGGAAAATTGTTTCGCCTTCTTTCATTAGATCGAGACGATCGCGCGCAACTGTTTCCAAATAGGTTGAGTCAGTCTTGAGCAGGTTGATCTCGCGAGTCTGATGTGCGAGCAGCTTTTGTTGCTCGTTTACCTGCTGTTGCAGATTGTCGATCTCCGCACGGCTCTGCGTTAGTTTCTTGTAGGGCGGAACGAATAAGCTCACGATTATCAGCCAGATCGCCAAAATCAGCAAAACCCGCAGAGTTCGGTTCAGTCGCTGCCACACAGTGGCTTCGCGGCGCGCGCGGAAATCGGCGTAAGTCTGATCCACTTAGCGCATTGTAGCGCCGTATACCGCTTTGTCACCAAGTTCTTCTTCAATTCGCAACAGCTGGTTGTATTTGGCGATTCGATCACTGCGGGAGAG
>JBKPLM010000223.1:0-4782 GCA_046731655.1 Verrucomicrobiota bacterium
AAGATGGTTTGGCACCCTTCCGGCTGTGGTTCGAACGGGTCGGTGTCAAAGGTCGATGCATCATATTTAATACCCAACTCGTGTAGCCAATCCAGCTTGCGCAGCATAAAGGCTGATCTGAACCCGACGGCTCCCCACTCAGCGAGATAGTGATTGATTCGCGCAGCCTTTTGCCTGAACTCACGTCGCGACCGGTAAAGCCTTCCGTCGTGCTTGAGATCGTGTATTCCAACCTCGAATCCACTGGCTGTGAGTTCCTCCCTTAGTTCGGCTGGAACCCGGTAACTTCCTTCCGGGATAAAATTAAAGGAGGAGCGGAATCCAAGGTCCAGTTCCAACTGCATCAAGGACCGGCACTTGTCGAGCCCGGCTTCGCTCTCGACATCGTGTGTCAGAACAAATGCAAATTTTTTGCCCTCCGGCCAGCCTGGCCAGTTTTCAGGTTGAAGCTCCGATCCTGGCATAATAGGCCAGACGTCCCCGATACGTCTGCGCAAGCGCATGGCAAGCCTGCGCCGAATCGCCTTTCGAAGCGACCGCGGAATGAAGGGCTTTAGTCCGTAGTAAATTCTATTGCGTAACATGAGGTATTCCGCGCTCGCTCGTAGCGCGGACGGTTACCGCAACATTGTCTCGCTCCGCTACTAACTTCCTGTAGCTGCGCTTTATAACGTCGCGGTCGTTCTTTCCGCTTCGACTACTAGCAAGAGCTTGTCCATGAAAGCAGCGATAACGGGGCCTTTTTCGGAGTCGATGAAAGAAACTTTGACTTCTTACAGGTCCACGCCAGTCACTGAATGACCCATCTCGGCCAAGCATGCAGCCGTTACGCAGGCCACGTAGCCCATTCCAAGAACTGTGAGATCCATATAGTGTGGTCTTGCGACCGATTCCCTTATCATGAATCGCGATTATGTTATCGATCCCGGTGCGATCGCGCACTTGGTAAGCGCGCACTGCAGCCAATTGGTAATTGCGACGATGAAAAATAAAAAGGTCCTAGCCGATCGTTTTGCCGCGAAGTAAGCTTCAATGTTTTTTCAAAGAACTTCGAGTATCTTGCTCGTACCTGCTGTCGTTTGCTCGCATCACTAATTTCTCCTCACAATGCACCGCAGCATCGCGCGCGAGGCAAACTCGGTGCCGGCAACAAAACGCATCAGCGGGCCGAAACTCCATGCCGCTGGGGCACCCAGAAAGTGGAGTCCCGCCACGGACGACTCGAACTCTTGGTTCAGGTGTGGATAGCCGTCGATTTGTCGGATCGCAGCCAACAACTTGCGGTCAAGGAACGAGTATTGTGAGATGTCCACCTTGTAACCGGTTCCCAGCAGAGCGTGATCGACACTCCGTTCGCTTCCGTCATCCAGTTTGACGGTCAAATGCCCTCTGGACGGCACGGCGGACACAATGGAACGGGCCGTGACAATCGGCACTGGAGCGACACGCGATTTTAACCAACGTGCACCAGCAGGGCGTATTGACCGCGCACCCCAGTTGTCCTGCCACTGACGGGGCATCCGCCGGTACCAACTCGGTCGAGCCACAATTTGGCTGATCAACGCAGGGCCGACATCTGGAGACGCATACAAAAGCGGCTCGATCGGCCATTTGTGAAGGAGCGGCCGTTGCCACAACCAGTGAACCACTGGACCGCGCGCGAACAATTCGGCTCGAGCGCCAGCCTCATGTAATAGCGCCGCTGATTCCAGCGCGCTTTGTCCGGCCCCGACGACAGCTACCTGCTTTCCTCGAAAACGACTCAGGTCCGTGTGTTCAGAGGTGTGCGAGACAAGTTCGAGCGGGAGGTTCCGCAATGGCTCAGGCCACCAGGCAAACCGACCGATCCCCGTCGCGACGACGACCCGTCGGGCTTTAATGATTTCCCCATCAGCCAGCGTCAATTGAAACCGAGAGGAGTTGGATTCGATGTTCAGGACCTGCCGCTTGTCCACATCCGGCATAACCTGGCGCTGGAACCAGTGGCCGTAGCTGATGAAATGATTCAACGGGATGGGAGCGCCGAATTGGCTGCCGATCGCCTTGCGGTAGGCATCCAAGGTCAACGCGCGTTGTGGATCAGAAATGTGTGATCCTGCCCAAGGTGAGCGGAGCAGCATGCCAATGGGCATTTTCGTCTCCCAGAACGACATCGGTTCGCCGAAGACTCGCACCTCTAACCCCTTCACCGTCCGCAAGTGTGCGGCAACAGACATACCGTAGGGGCCCGCACCGATTACTGACACGTCATACACAGTCATAGCAATGAAGTTTCAACCGCGCCTTATCCTGCATACCTTCTGCGGATTTCAAATCGTCATAAATGACGTAAGTCGCTCTAGCGATAAGGTACGCACAATGGACTCAATCCTTTTTTAGAACGTGGGAGAGACGAAGTGTAAGGCCAAGGAATCAGACGCCGCCGCTCCAAGGAAGGAGACGCCGAAGGAAGAGGTAGATTAGCCTCGGAGTCTCCAGCACGCTCGGAAGCGGATCGTCGGTAGCGAATACGGCAGACTCGAACGGCCTGCGGAGCGAGCGGAGGTAATCGCCAAGCGAAAGCCTACCGCGCATGATTTCCAGGATTGCAACGGGAAAGTCCGTGTTCATTCGAATCCAGCGAGCACCAGGGCCTCCGTGCACTTCCGGGACTGCTTCGCCACGAACCATCCGCCACAAGAGATAGGAAAAATCGACTCCCACGCGCGAGCCCAGAGTATGCCAGCCCCACACGCGCGGGTTCACATCGAGCACTTTGAAACGGCCATCGCGCGGGTCGCGCTTGAATTCAACTTCGACCAGACCCGTGTAACGGACCGCCTCGATTAGCCGAACCGACGGTTGAACCACGCCGGGATCGTCAATGGTCTCGACATAGGTGCTGAACTGGCCGAAATCAGTGGGATATTGCCTAGCTCGTCGAGCGACTACCGAAGCTAACGGCCGGCCATCCTGGCACAACGCCGCGTAGGAGAACTGCGCTTCGCCCCAACCTGGAATCACTTCCTGGATCATGATCAGTTCAGGCGCCATCATCGAGCAGGCCTCATCGTAGCGGGCGATCAGCGACGGGCGATCATCTACACGCCATGCCTTTGCGGCGGTGAGCGGATTGTAGGCCTCCCGAAGCGCGGGCTTGATGATCACCGGAAAGGAACACCGCAGTTGGATAACTTCTTCGCGGTTGCGCGGATAGACGGTCCAAGGCTGATCCACCTTGAGTTCGCGGGCCAGTTTGTTCAGCTGGCGTTTGTCGCAAAACCAGCTCAGTTTGTCCCATGGCGGAATGGTGAGGCAGAATTGTTTGGCCAAAACATCGTGATGCCGCGCAACCAAGCTAACGACTGCGTCGTCGGTCGGGATAAGGACCCAGCCTTTAACTCCCTTCCGCTGGGCGAGATCGAGCATGAAATCAACGCGTTGGGCTTCGTCGCCGAGTGGCCAGACTTCGCTGTTGCGAGCGTACTTTGAGACAGCAGCCAAGTAATGGCCGCGACGTTTTAACACGCAGACGGGAATTCCGCGACGCCCTAGACTTCGCGCCACACCCAGTCCCCGATAGTCAGCGCCCGTAATTAACGCGCCGATCTGGTCGCAATTACCCAATCCGGTGGGAGTGGTTGCAAGACGGCCCAGCCCGGCGTTTTCCAAGTCTCGATGGAATTCTTGCCGAGGATCGCCAGCTGTTGCGGCCTTCGTGACACGCGCATAAAACTGGGCCACTTTTCTAGGTGTCGCGTTCCAAAAGGCGCCTTTGTAGCGTCGACTCACGTACTCCAGAAACGATTTGTAGTGGAGGACGGGATATTCCCTTGGCCTTGTGATCGCGTCATCAAAGCACAAATAGTCAGGGTGAACGTCGACTAGCGCCATCCCGCCGTGTTGGGCAATCCAGTCGAGTTTCCGCAACCAGATTTCCGGCGTCTTCTCTTGCAATAGCACAAAAAGTGTGAAGTCTTGAGGAAGAGTATAAGGGAGCTCAACGTAACCTCTTGAAGAAGAGTTACTGGCTCGTCGTTGATGTTCTAGGGAGCTGGCGTTAGGATTTGGCACCCAGAAGGGAAAGATTGTGTGACGGCCCTGGGGCTGGGGTTCGAATGGATCCGTATCGAAGGTTGATGCATCGTACTCCACTTTGAGATCATGCAGCCAATCGAGATTACGCAACATGAATCCCGACCTGAATCCCGAGGCTCCCCATTTACGCGCATAGCCGTTAATTCTCTCGGCGCGCCGTGTGAACCCGCGGCGCGAGGCAAAGAGATGGCCATCATGCTTAAGGTCGTGTATTCCAACTTCGAATCCGCCGGCGATGAGTTTCTCCCTTAAATCGGCTGGAACCCGGTAACTTCCTTCGGGGACGAAATTAAAAGAAGAGCGGAATCCAAGTTCCAGTTCAAGTTGCATTAGGGACCTGCACTTGCCGAGACCTGCTTTGCCCTCCACATCGTGAGTCAGCACGAAGGCAAATTTTTTGCCCGCCGGCCAGCCTGGCCAGTTTTCCGGCGGAATCTCGGACCCCGGCATAATAGGCCAGACGTCCGCAATACGTTTGCGCAGCCGCAGGGCTACGCTTCGCCGAATCGCCGTTCGAAGAGATTGAGGTACGAAGGGCTTTAGTCCGTAATAAATTCTATTGCGTAACATGAGCGTGTGCCGAGTTTGGTGTCCCTGTTACTCCTATTCTTACTCATGCTCGTGTTCCGTTGTTGGGAACAGATTCAAGAAAGCGCAATATGAAGAAGAGAAGAAAATGGAGGATATCGGCAGGCTCTTTTTAAC
>JBKPLM010000224.1:0-7844 GCA_046731655.1 Verrucomicrobiota bacterium
GTGCCGCACAGACTCAGATAAATCAGACCAGCGATGAAACCGCGCCAGTAATCCGTGAGCTTTTCCCCGATTAGAAAAATCAGCGCAGTCGAGGCGACAACCGCAAGCGCAACCGGAAGCCGAGCCGCAGCCGCATTGACGCCAAAAAGCTTAAACGAAATGATGATCAGCCAGTAGAGCAATGGCGGTTTTTGCAGACGCGGCGCGTCATTGTTCGTAGGCAGAAGCCAATGATGTGCCTCGACCATCTCGCGTGCGGCGCCTGCGTATTGTCCTTCCGTCTGGCTGTACAGATCGCCGGAGCCAATCGTCGCGACATGCAGCAGTGCGGCCAACGCGAGCAGAATCACAAACAACGCATGGCGCGTGGGTGGCGGCGGCAGCGCCGGCGGCTCGAGGAGAGTTTCTTCTAGACTCAGGCTGCGGACGCCAGCAGTCATTGGATAGATTCCTTACCAGGAATTGGGGTTCCGGGTGCGCGCTCGACCGGGACGGAATCGTCATTTCGATATTTTTCCCAATGCTCGGGCAAACGAAGCAGTTTTCCCTCTGGCATCTCAATCAGTGCAAGCATCTGCCGGCATCGGGCGATCAACATATTATCTGCGGGCCGGACGATCTGGAATGCACACCAGAACCGCACGCGCTCCACCCGCTCCAGCCAGCCTTCTATCACGAGCTGATCTCCAAGTTTAGCCGCCCGGCGATAATCAATCTCCGTTCGCACGACTACCGGATACCTGTGGTTCTCGGCCATCTCGGTGAGCGCAAGACCGAGTTTTTCGGCAAGAAGCGTACGCGCGATCTCGATGAAACGCAGATAAGCGATGTTGGAGACGACACCTCCACAATCGGTATCGAAAAACATCACCTGCACTTGTGTGCGAATGCGCGGAGGAACGGCCATGGCAGGATTTCAGACTGACGCTTTAAGATCGAGAGCTTTCGCTACGTGACATGTAAAACGATAATTCGGCCATTTCGTGGCTCATCCTCGCGAGTGTGAGATTTGAGGCTTCAGATTTCAAATTTGAAATTCGTCTCAGGCCTTGCGCAGAATCGACAGCACAGCATTGGCAACTTCCTGCGCATTGACCGCTTTCATGCAACGGAAATCGATCGGGCAGTCGCGCAAAAAGCAGGGGCTGCATTCGACATGATGTCGCAGGACGATGTGACCTTTGCCAAGCGGTCCAGTGAGGCGAGGCTCGGTCGAGCCAAAAATGGCAACGACCGGTACGCCCAACAATGCGGCCAGATGCATTGTACCGGTATCGTTTGTAAGCAGCAAACGGCATTTCCGCAGCTCGTCGATTAATTGGTCGAGCGTGGTCTGACCGATCCGATTCAGACAATGATTACCAAGGGCGGCAACAATCTGCTCGCCAACCGTGGCGTCGCGCGCCGTTCCAAACAAAATCCATTGGACAGATGAGGATGCGCCAATTTTCTCGGCGGCCTTGGCGAATCGCTCGGGTAACCAGCGTTTGGCGGGACCGTATTCTGCTCCCGGGCAAAGGCCGATTTTGACCGCTTTCTGGCCGATGGCCATTTGGGCGTTGGATGCCAAATATTGAACGCCTGCTAGCCATCCATTGAAGTTGAATGCGTCCGCGCCGCATTCGCGCGCGATACGAAGGAAGCGCAGCGAATGATGTTGCGGGGGGCCTGGTCTTCGGGGGACGGGCACAATCTGGTTAAGTAGCCAGCGTCGCCAATGGCCGCGGTAACCAACTCTGCGCGGGATTCCGGTCAACCACGACTCCAAAGCGGAGCGTAGCGAATTTGGGAAAAGGATCGCTACGTCAAAAGACGGTTCGCGCTGAAGCAACCGCATAACTGAAAGAAGTCGGCTTCCCGGCAAAGGAACAATCGCGTCCACTTCGGGAACCAGCTTCCATACCGGCGCAATCTTTTCCGGAGCGGCAATAGTGACTCGAGCATCGGGACGCCCAGCCTTGATCGCGCGTACGGCGGGCACGCTCATCACCGCGTCGCCGAGCCAGTTGGTTGAACGAATAAGAATTCGAAATGGCTTTAAATCTTGAGGCGAAATTCCCTGTGGCAGATAGACGCCACGTTTATACTGCGCGAGAAGGAAGTTAGGCTGCGGCGTTTTCCATCGATTGTGAACCCAAAACCAATCTTCCGGTGAGACGCGAATTTGTTGTTCGATGATCTGATTTATCTCTGAGGTGAGCGCTCCAATGGAGGCGCCTGCGTTATGCGGATCGAAGCGCTCTGTGAAAACCATGCGCCAACGCGCCGGACCCATCGTATAAACGCCGGCGGCAATCAGGGCCGCTCGGGTCCTCTTGGCAAGCAAGGCAGGCAAGGGCGAAGAGGACGCCAGCTTTCCAAAGAAAGGTGTCCACAGTCCGTGATCGCCCGCATGCTGGTCGGATAAAACGCCAACGCCACCGCCGGATCGCAAGAGATCGATCACGGGTTGAAATCCCTGCTGGCGATCGAACAATTCTAAACCGGTTTGGCTACGTGTCCGGCGCACATGCTGGTCAATGAAACGATTGCCAAGTTTTTGATAGACACTGGCGTTGCGCACATAACCGACGAACTTCGGCATCAATTGCGCGAACAATTCCCATGTCCCAAGATGACTCAAAACGAGCACTACAGGAACGCCGGCGCGAAATTCCCGATCCATCGCCTCGATATTCTCAACCTGGACCCGCTGCAAGATTTTTTCCGGCGGCATTGTGATGAGCTTAACGCTACAGAGGAGGTTAGCGCCGAGTCGCTGGAAGTGTCGCCGGACGAGGCAACGCATTTCTCGCGGGGTCTTTTCATTGGCAAACGCAATGGCGACGTTGCCCTCTGCCAGGCGTCGATATTTCCCCGACAGGATCCATGCACAAGAACCGAGGACCTCCCCGAGGGCAAAGAGAACCGGTAGTGGCAGTCCGGCGGCGATTGCTAACCCGGCGCGGTAGAAAAGATAGACAACGAAATCGAGCATTGCAGGACAAGCGGTATCGCAGGGCGGCGCGGCAGGGTAGATTTGCCTATGGCTGGCTTCAACCAATATAATGTGCCCGGTGTCGCCATCGCCTTTCCATTTCTCTTATGCCGATTTTGTTCGCGCTATGTTGCGAAAGTTCCCAGATAGCAGATTACTTATCGTCGGCGCAAGCTCTCAGGGAGTTGAGCGTCAATTTGCTCAAGGGAAAAGAGGAGCTTTGGTTGTGTCATCGCCAGGTGAGCTGACGACGAAGCTGGAAGGTGAGACCACCTCGCACTTTGAAACCGCAGTTTGGTTTTATCCTTCGGGCGAAAACGATGACGCTCGCACAGCGGAGTTGCTGTCGAATTGCGCAACCAATATTGTGCTTGTATCTGGTCCCGGCGCTGACGTGGCCAGGCGACGTCCGCAACTCATTCAGTGTTTCGAGCGCTTTGGGCTACTTCCTGATTACGAATGCGACCTAACGGAGTTGCATGCGGGAGCCCTCTGTCTTCGGCACCAACCGAGCACAACGGCGGGCGCACTAACGGCGGCAGTGGAGGCGGCTTTTGCCAGACTCAACAAAACATTGAGTGACTTGGAGCAGTCGCTTCAAATCCGTAGCTCTGAGCTGGAAGGTGCACACCGGCATATTGCCGCACTCGAAGAAAAACTGCTCAAACTCAAAGAATACCGCCGCGAATTGAAATTGCTGAAAGAGCAGAAACGAATTCTGCGGAAATCGGCCGAGCGCCGCGTGGGCCAGATATTGCTCGCGCCATATCGTCTTCCAGAAAAACTGGCAAAAACGATTTGGGAAAAGCTCCATCGACCGGGAAAAAAGCCGCGCACCTCCGTGCCAGTAAGCGAATACCAGCAATGGTTCGAGCGGCATCGCGCAACTGCGCGCGACCTTGAACAAATGCGAAATGAATCGCGTGCGTTTGCATCGAAGCCGCTGATTAGCGTGATCACGCCAGTCTTCGACACGCCTGCGCACCGGCTTGAGGAAGCAATTGGATCAGTGCTCGCACAATCCTATGAAAATTGGGAGCTCGTCTTAATCGACGATGGATCGAGCAATGCCGATTTGCTCGAAGCGCTGCCTCTACTGGCCGCTCGTGATCGGCGTATCATCCTGAAAAGCCCTGGAAAACATGAAGGAATTTCGGCAGCATCGAATCAGGGACTCGCGCTTGCCCGTGGAGAGTGGGTCACCTTTCTCGATCATGACGACGTCATCGAACCCGATGCGTTTTTCCAGATTGTGAAACTTTTGCAGGCCCACCCAGATACCGATCTGATTTATTCTGACGAAGACAAGCTTGGCGAAAACGGCTTCGAGGCTCCTTTGTTTAAGCCGGATTGGTCGCCCGATCTTTTCCTTTCTTACAATTACGTTGGCCATTTGACCGCAGTGCGGCGCAACATCGTGCAAAAGGTTGGTGGCTTCCGTTCACGATTCGATAGCGCGCAGGATTACGACCTCTTCTTTCGCGTGATCGAGCAGACCAGCCGAGTTCACCATATCCCGAGGGTCCTGTATCATTGGCGGCGATCCGAGAGCTCCAGTGCAATCAGCGTGCGTCAAAAGCCGCAACAACTCGAGGCGTCGCGGATAGCAATTGAAGATCACCTGAAACGTCGCGGCGAGTCGGCTCATGTTGCTGTGGACTGGCGCACCCACGCTTTCTACGTTAGGCGTGGGCTGTTGGAATGGAAGAAAATTTCGGTGATCATTCAGAGTCGCCATGGCCTCGAATTGTTCCAGCGATGCATCGAAAGCCTGACGAGCAAAACAAGTTATCCGAATTATGAGATCGTGGTCGTTCAAGACGACAATTTCCGCGGTGCATCAGATTTTTCGTCGCGTTCCCCGAGTCGCTTGCTGCGTTTTTCAGGCGTGCCCAATGACTCTGCAGTAAAAAATTTCGCGGTAAAGCAAACCAACGATCCATGGATTCTTTTCCTGGATGAGAGCATCGAACCGATCAACCCGGATTGGCTGACAATTATGGCTGAGCATGTGCAGCAACCGGAAGTCGGAGCCATAGGCGCGCAACTAGTGAATCCGAACGGCATGGTCGAACAAGCGGGGATGGTCGTGGGTCTTAATAAGACTGTGCAACCGGTTTGTTTTCCGGCGGAAGATCGCAAGGCGATTCGCCAATTGCAGGTGACCCGAAACTGCAGCGCCGTTTCGAGTGCGTGCATGCTTACTCGGCGTGAAGTTTTTCAACAAGCGGGCGGATTCGATGAAAGCCTGGAAGGCACGCTCGCCGATGTCGATCTTTGTCTTAAAATGCGGCGCGCCGGTTATCTAATTGTTTACACACCATTTTCAAAACTTTGCTCGTATGAACCGCAACCTGATCAGATCGACGCGAATCGTGAAGCGATTATGGGCGAGCGTTGGGCTGGCATTTTGCAGCGTGATCCCTATTACAATCCAAATCTTTCTGGCGAACGGGCGGATTTCTCGTTAGGCAAATAGAACCACTGGCTGAACTGAAATGAGCAAGCGTGAAAAAGATCTCTGGCAAGGTATCGACCCGATCGTACGAGACGCGATAAGCAGCCGCGATTATCGCACTGCGGCTTTGGCGCTGGAATTGTCACAGCGAGGCGTGGACGCGGGCGGGCTCGCAGCTGCGGATCGGAGCCAGCGCGAGATTCAGGAAGCTTGGATCCCGGGCGTCGAAATTTTCGCGCGAAAAGTTCACCCACAGCGACACCGTGGATTTTTCGGCGAATTTGTGCGCCGCGATGAAGGCATTCTCTCGCGGATCGGCCTCTGGCCCAAGCAATGGTCAGCAGCGCGAATGTTCTCGGGAACTGCCAAGGGCTTTCATGTGCATCCGCCCAGCGTTCCGGAAAATAGTGATCCGGTAGATTGGTTGCGCCGCTTGTATATCGACCAGCCGGATAATTATTCAGCGCGGAGTTATGACAGCGAGCAATGGGATGTGATGTTTTTTATCCAGGGTCGCATAGAGATAATTCTGTTCGACATTCGCGCGGGATTACCGCGGCGCGTGATGCGTTTCTTTGCCGACGGCGACAATCATCGCAGCGACAACAATGTGGGCATCATCATTCCGCCCGGTGTGGCGCACGCCTTCCGCGTTGAAGGTATGGAAGACGTGATCATGGTTTATGGGACGAGCACGGTTTTCCACCCCGAATTCGAAGGTCGCATTGCGAGCGAAACCGAAACCGCCGCGCTGCCGGAATCGTGGCAAAAATTTCTCTCTTTGTAACGGCGCTCTATGAGCGCCGTATTTCTTTTCTGGTAAAATTTTCGGCGGTCATAGACCGCCGCTACAGCACGAAATGAAGCGAAGGTTCGATCCAGCGGTACTGGAGATGATGGACCGAGACCAGCCCGTCTCTATCGAATTGGAACGCGATCTGGAACGTATTCGGCAATTAAATCGCTGGTTCGGAAGTTATCGTCTTGTATCGGGTTTTATTCGCAACTGGATCAAACCGACCGACAAATTGCGCATCGTCGATCTGGCAACTGGATCGGGTGATATCCCGCGATTGATTGTCGATCATGCGCGAAAGATCGGCGCTAAGGTAGAGATCGATGCGTTAGATCGGCAGCCTGCGACATTGGAAATCGCCAGAACACTGAGCGCCGATTATCCGGAGATTTCCTACCGCGAAGCCAACATTCTCGAATGGAGCTCTGTCGAAGCCTATGACATCACGCTCTGCACGCTGGCGCTCCACCATTTCAGCAACGAGGATGCGGTGCGGCTTCTGCACAGATGCCGGAAGGTATCCAAAAAATTTGTCCTGGTATCGGATTTGCGGCGTAGTTTTTCCCTTATCGCAGGGGTTTACCTTTTGACTACGCTGATTTTCTGCGAGCCGATGACGCGTTACGATGCACGGCTCTCTGCACTTCGAGCTTTCTCCTTTTCTGAGATGCGTGATCTGGCCGTGCGCGCTGGGTGGATGAATTTCGGTCACGAGAAATTCCGCTTTGCCAGGCAAGCCCTTTGGCTCGAAGCAGGGTGAGCCCAGTTCAAGTCAGAGTTGATCAGGGGAGGAAAATCCAGAGATTCCTCGATTTCGCTCGGAATGACAAATATGCGGATTATTACGACGATCGCAGAGGCGCGGGCGGAGCCGCCTGGTAAACGCCGTGTAATTGTTCCCACGATGGGCGCTTTGCACAAGGCGCATGGGGAAATGGTCCGGGTCGCACGCAAACATGCTGGCCGCGATGGCGAGGTGGCTTTGAGTATATTCGTTAATCCGCTGCAGTTTGAACCCGGAAGCGATTACGAACGCTATCCACGTTGCGAAAAAACGGACGAAGAATTTTGTCGGAACGCCGGGGTCGATCTTTTGTTCCGTCCGAGTGTTGCGGAGATGTACGCTGACGATAGCTCCGTATTTGTCGAGGAATCCTCTCTTTCATATACGCTGGAGGGCAAATCGCGTCCCGGACATTTCCGCGGTGTTTGCACGGTCGTCGCAAAGTTATTCAATGTTCTTTCAGCGGACGCCGCTTTGTTTGGTGAGAAGGATTTTCAGCAACTGGTGATCGTTCGTCGAATGGTGCGCGATCTCAATTTCAAGACCACAATTATTGCCGTACCCACGGTGCGCGAAAACGACGGCCTGGCATGCAGTTCGCGCAATCAATATTTGAATCCTGAAGAGCGCCAGCAGGCAGCGGTTTTGTACAGAGCTTTGTTGGCTGCGGCAAACGCTGGCAAAAAATCCACGAGAGAAATTGTCGATCTTGTCCGCAAAGTGATCGGTGAAGCGCCGCTTGGACGGATTGATTATGTGGCGCTTGTCGACGCAGAAACTTTGCAACCCGTCGAAACGACCAGACCGAATTCATTGCTCGCTCTTGCTG
>JBKPLM010000225.1:0-5662 GCA_046731655.1 Verrucomicrobiota bacterium
CTCGAACTCCTGACGCTGTTGTGCAATGGCCGCTTCAAACTCCGTCCTCTGTTGCTGCACCTCACGAGCTTGTTCCTCAACTTTGCTGTGTTCTTTGAGAAACTCATTGAGCAACATCGCGTTCACCTGGTCATAGCGCACGCTATAAGGCTTGCCCTCTTTGTCGCGCACTACGAGGTCGGGATTCACCTTTTCCACTTCCTCGGCCACTAGTCCAAACTGTGATATGCCTGCCGGATCAATCTCCTTTTTGTAACGAAAGATAACCGGTCTAAGCGCCAGCAGCTCTTCGCTCGCTTTGTCCATCGGCTTGATATCCTCCTTAAAGCGTTTTGAAGAAGTAGTCGTCCCGAGTTTATTGGCCGAGTTAATGAGAACCGGGATTCCGCTGGCAGAGGTCTGGCCAAAGATGCTTTTAATGTAACAGGCGTCGCTTTCACCAGCAGCGCCCTGCATTCCTGCGCCAATATAGACGTTACCTGAACCTGTTGTTGCACTGGCGCCGGCGCTTTGTCCCAGTGCAACGTTGTTGCTGCCGGTAGTGTTGCTCGAAAGGGCAGCAATACCGATGGCCGTGTTGTCATCGCCCTCCAAGTTGTAAAAAAGCGCGAATGCTCCATTGGCCGTGTTGTTCCCGCCGGTACCATTGTTGAAGAGAGCACCCACGCCGGTCGCCGTATTTTGGCTTGCGGTGTTGCCGATGAGGGTCGCGGCGCCAATCGCCGTGTTGAATTTACCGGTGTCGACGGTGTTGAGTGACAACCAACCAACTGCTGTGTTCGCAACGCCGGTGGTAAGGCTAAAAAGGGCAGCTTGCCCCTCTGCTGTGTTGCCTTCGGGATAGCCTCCATCCGGCGGTGGATTTACTGCCTGGACCTTTTGAGAAAGCGCAAAGCAGACAATCATGAGTGAAACAGCAAGCAAAGGCCAACGCCCAAGCGAACGGTCAACGGAATTGATAGATCGAGTTGTCATTTTCATAAACAAGTCATGACCGATCCTGTGCGACTTTGCGAGGCAAAAGCACAATGTAGGACTGATATTGTGAGAAGCGAGCAACAGCTGGTTGGTTTCTAAACGGGCCGGGTCGAACTCAGAGCTTACCATCGACGACGCCGGGGAAAGCTTGAAAAATAAGCATATACTTGCCATCCGGCGAGACAGAAAGCGACTATAGCCAAACAGCAAAAGCAGATCGAAGCACTTACTGCGGGCCTGCAAAAAGTAAGCGCACAGCTAGAAATGAACAAGTTCGCCACAGACCGAATCCGCCGTGGTGGATCGGCAGCACAAAGCGTCGTGAACAATCAGTAAAGCAAGCGGGTGGCTGCGCCATGTGAGCGGCCAGACCAGGAGTAAGCTCGCGACCTACTCAATCTCCGCAGTGATCTTACCGTTGACGTCCTTCAACGTGACCGTGTCAACGCCTGCCAGCTTTACCTTATTGAAGGTTACCGACAGTCCTTCGTCGTCCACCAGGTTGAAATCCCAGCTTTCAGATTTTGCGTCACTCTTGAAGCGCACACGGACCTTTCCCCCAGCGGCCAGCTCTTTTCCGTTGAGAAGGAGATTTGCGTCCCAATCCTTGTTTCCGGAGGCGGTGATATAGAGACCTTCAAAGCTTCGCGCGGTCTGGTTCACCAGCGTGAAGTCGAGATCGGAGGCGAATGCGTTTGCGATGCTTAGGAAGAGGATGAAGAGAAAGAAACCAAATTTCATGAATGCGGGTTTGTTTTACTTTTTCTTCTTCTTATGAGAGGTGGTCTTTTTGTAAACCGTGTTACCGTATTCGTCCTTCACCTTTGTAGTCTTGAACACCTTATTGCCTTTGGTCTTCTTGCTCGTTGATTCGTAATAGCGTGGTTGGCGGTAGATTTTAGGCTGGTTGTAGTAGGGGTCGAAGTCGGTCGGATAGGACCGGTCCCCCACATACACGACGGGTTCGTCTGGGGCGAGCAAAACATCACCTAGTTCAGTACAGCTCGAGATAAGAAAAGCCATGATTACCATCAGTGTGAAGGAGCGAAAAGTCACCCTTATCGTCTAGCAGGAGCGTTTCACCGAGTCAAAGAAAAATAGCCCTGCCGCAAGACCGTCGGTCATTGTCTGATTCTAACGAGCGAACGATCTGGATTACAGACGCGCATAGGCGAAAACCCGCGCGTGCGAATCAGCGGCGGCGGCTCATCAGCAAAGGCAATTGAAACTCCTACGGCAGGTCTACTGCAAGTGAGCGCACAACTCGAGGCGAGCAGGCCCCGAACGGGCAAACCGTTCTGAATAATCGGTGAAAAGCGGCCAGCCGTAGCAATGATTCGCATTGTTGCACGACGGTTAATTGTGTTTTACACAACAAGCTCCAACAGGGACTCGCAATTTGCGCGACAGCGTTTACTTCATGGCGTTTTCCTGATCAACCCAATCAACCAGATAACGACCATGATTACTGCGACGATCCACAGAATGTGCAGAGCCAGCGAAGTAACGGCGAGTGTCAGACGCGCGATCACCCAGATAACAATCAACAGCACTGCGATCCAAAGCACCGAATGTTTCATATTACTGAATCGCGAACCCAGAACCGGTTGCGCCTATCGTTGGATACTTTCGTAGTGTTACGTCCCGAACGAAGTGCCGAAGATTTCCTGTTAAGGGGAAGTAGCGCGGCACGTGACCACTGCGCGTCCGATTAAACCGACCGCGAGCAGCCCAAGGGCCGCGAGGCCGTTGAACAAGTCTCCAAACAGCATTGCAAGCAAAAAGATCACGCCACCAACCATGACCAGCCAAACCGACCAAGGGTATAGCCAAGCCCGATACGGCCGTCGCAACTCAGGTTCTGTGCGTCGTAGCACAATGAGGGCGAGGCAACTGAGAGAGTAGTTGGCCGCTAAAAAGAACGATGTCATCGCGATCAGCCGCTCAAATGTCCCGGTTACGATAAGTCCGACAGCGATTGCGGTGGTTAAGAGCGTAGCAGTGTCCGGTGTGCCACCGGCGTTCACCGTAGAGGTACGCGACCAGAATAGCCGGTCACGTCCCATAGCGAAGACGACACGCGTACCCATCATCATGACCGCATTTAACAGGGGCACGAGCGAGATCACTGACAAAATCGTGATAAGATGCCGGCCGTGGGCGCCAGCGATAATGTTTGCGGCGTCGGCCGCGGGCAGCGTTGCGCCTGAAAGTTCAGACATAGGAAGAACCTTTAGCAGCGCAATATTGACTAGCAGATAAATCCCCATCACCGACAAGACACCGCCGATCATTGTTCGCGGGAGATTGCGCGATGGGTCGCGATCTTCCTCGATGAAATACAAAGGGCTTTGCCAGCCGCCGTATGTAATGACAATTGCCTGCAGGGCAACAACCAACCCGCCGAAGGTCATGGATGAGGCCACGCCTGCCGAGGCGTCTCTACGCGCGGGTACGATGAGACACATGGCAACGAGAGCTAGAAACGCGACGCATTTCAGTGACGTAGTCACTTCTTGAAACTGACTGCTGATGCGGATTCCGAGCCACTGCAGGCCCACAATAGTGACGAGGATTGCAACCGCGACGAATCGAATGGCGCTGCTGGGTATCGGCCAGATAACTGCCATGAACTCGGCGATGGCTATCGATAAATATGCCAGGATCGAGCAATACATGAGCCAGTCAGTCCACCCCACGGCAAATCCCGCCGTGTTGCCGAAAGCGCGGCGCACGTAAACGTAATATCCACCGGCTTGTGGCAGCATGACGCCCAACTCAGTCAGACAACTCGCACTAAGGAGGGTGTACAGCCCCGCAGCAATCCATAGGAAAAGAATCGTGGATGCCGAGCGCAGCTGGCCTGCGACCAGGCCAGGTGTACGGAGAATGCCAACCCCGATCGTACCGCCTACGCTCACAGCGAGCCCGAAGCCGACGCCGAGAACGCGTCGAAGATGGCCGGACGTTTCAGGTAGCATCAGCGTCCAGAGTATAAGGCACAGCGCTTAGAAGCGAGCTACACGTAAAGAAGAAGCGGTTCGAGACCCTTTTAGAACTCTTTGACAATACGCGTTACTTGGACGCGCTCGCAGAGGGCGTACGACCAGCGCCGTATGAGATTTGTGCTCCCTTTGTTGTGAATGTTACTGGAACTAAGATGCCTGCCGCTCCAACGACTCCGCAGGAGAACTTCCAACGATAGAGTGCTTTTCGGCCGCTTTGTCCCGGATGGAATGCCCGATGCCGCGAATAGAGAAAAGGAAATGGGGTCAAATCTAAAGATTTGATATTGCTTGAAGCAGTCGATTCACGTCGCCGCCGATTTTCACCGGAAGCGCTTCCCGTTGTCCAGTGAATCGTCAGAAAATCTTACAACCGTCGGAATACCTTGCGAATCAGTAAAGCAGGAGGGTGCTCCTATCGCCGTTTGGCGACCGCGACAAAGCAACTGTCTGGTAAGTAATGGAGAAAGTCGCTCGCAATCTCAGTAAAAGGCAGGTGTATGCCGAATAAGATCCATTAGGCCGCGGACACGCGAATTTCTATTCGCAGCCGTTTCCCAATAGGGGCTGAGACTCATTACGAACTGCCTGTTTATTAGTGACAGCCTAAGCTGAAATAATTTTATGGCAGATCGATCTAATTTTTGGAAAATGGTCGATCGCACTAAGCCCAGCAAGCTTCGCGCCTTTGCCAAGAGCGAACTCCGGGATTGTGAGGATTATTTCTTGGAAATTCAATCTGACTCTACGCTCCCTCCAAATGAAATCATAACTGCTTCGGAACGACTGGCACTCATACGCAGTGAGATCGATCTAAGACATAGCGACGCCAAGCACCGACAAACTCAGCGCCTCGCACGCTGGGCAATTGCGTTTGGAATGGTTTCGATGGCTGCAGCAATTACATCTGGAGTTGCTCAATTTTTCGCACACAAGTCAACTCGCGAGACTTCGCCTGCGACTGTAGGAGCGCCAATTTTCACTACACCCAGCGCTAGGGAATTGCCAACTCCGACGCAAGAGCTTAGTTCCGCGTCACCGACCGCTATGCCAGAGCTTAGTGCCGCGTCACCAAGCCCCACGCCCCAGGTCACTGGCGCGCCGCCGGCCGCCACGCCACAGTTCACTGCCACGCCAAAAGCGAGACGAACCCCGACAGAGCAACGTCTTAAAAAGCGCCGAACTCGGCCGGAGACGACTAAAAAAACAGACCCAGTCGGCGAATTATTACGCTCGCTCTTCCCGCCAAAGCCGACTCCAAGAAAGGGTTCGAGATAGCTAAGCTAGTGCCGCGGCACAACGTTCCACAAGGTTGTTAGGAATCCTGCTTTGCGGCCCGCCCAGTCGCGCCTGATCTACATGCTATGGCTTGTCAGCGCGTGGACGAAAGCTTTAGAGCGCGATCGCTCTGGCTTGGAAGCACGGGATATTGTGACAACCCTTGGAACGCTGTAATGCGGGGGGTCTCACCGTTGCTGAGCCGAACAATGCGTAACGCGACCGTACGCGATCGTCAGGTGTTCGCTTACCTGTAAGCAATCGGAACGGTAAACTTCAGCCGATTCACTGACGAATTTTCAATGCCACCTTTGGTCTTTGGCTTTGGCGCCGGCGGCGATAGGACCATGATGCTGGCAGCGGCTCCGTTTTCGCTAGCGTCTGAGATAGTGACCGCCACA
>JBKPLM010000226.1:0-3074 GCA_046731655.1 Verrucomicrobiota bacterium
GCATAGCTGTAGCCGCGGGCGGTGAGTGTGGCAGCCGGAGTCAGCGCCTCCGGCTACAGATCTGTTGGCAATCCACAGGCTTGCTTTTGGCGCCGCTTTCTAATGTTATTAGCGTGTGAGCGCTGCCCCCCGCAACGTGACTTCACTGAGCACGACTAGTCCGGCGTCTGCCGGCGGAGCGATGTTTACCACCACGCACTGGAGCGTGGTGCTGGAGGCACAAGGTGAATCGCCAGCAGCGAACGAGGCGCTCGAAAATCTTTGCCGCTCTTACTGGCGACCTATTTATGGATTCGTCAGGCGAGAAGGTGCCAAGCCAGAGGAGGCGAAAGATATCACACAGGGTTTTTTCGCGCTGATTTTGGAACGCAAAGATTTCCAGTCCGTGCGAAAGGAGAAAGGCCGCTTGCGTTCCTTCCTCTTGGCTTCGCTGAAGCATTTCATGGCAAACGAACGCCGTGATGCCGCGACGCTCAAACGTGGCGGCGGTCGAACGCTGCTTCCGCTTGACGGCATTGAATCCTGCGATGTTAGCGACTTCGATCGCAGTGATATGGTGAGCCCCGATTTGCTTTATGATCGCCGATGGGCGTTCACAGTGCTCGATCGCGTGTTCGCGCGGTTGCGCGAGGAATCTCAGAGAACCCTAAACCCGCCATTGCTCCAGCGGTTAAACACATTGCTCTCTGACGAACCGGAGCGGCCTTCGCAGGCGGACATTGCCCGCGAGTTTGGCATGACCGAGAACGCGGTCAAACAAGCTTTTCATCGACTGCGACAGCGTTACCGACAGTTGCTGCGTGAGGAAGTGGCGCATACCGTGGCAACACCGGCCGACATTGAAGACGAACTGCGCCACCTCATCGCCGCGTTGCGCTCGTAACCTTTTTGGAATTGCCGTGCATTATTAAGTAAAGGAATGGCCGGGCGATGAGAATCACAACAGGCAAATTTTGTCGCAAATGCGGAGCAGCTATTCCGCCCAATTCCCCGGAGCAATCCTGCGGCGCCTGTCTGCTGGAAACGGGTCTCGGCTCTGACGAAGCTGTAGCCGGGGTCGATGACCCCGGCCGTCCGCCGCCAACGTTGATGGACTTCGGCGATTACAAATTGCTCGAGCAAATCGGTCGCGGCGGACAAGGCGTCGTATTTCGAGCCCGCCAGAAGAGTCTCAATCGCATCGTTGCGCTCAAAGTCATTGGATTAGGCCAGTGGGCAACCGAAGCAAATCTCAAGCGTTTCCGTCTCGAGGCTGAAGCGGCAGCCAGTTTAGAGCATCCCGGTATCGTTCCAATCCACGACGTCGGCGAGCGAGATGGCTCATGCTATTTCAGCATGAAATTTGTCGAAGGCGGTCAACTTGACGAAGTAGTCAAGCGCACGCCGATGTCGATCCGGCAGGCAGCGGAGCTGATTGCCAAAGTAGCTCGCACGGCTCACTACGCCCATGAGCACGGGATTCTTCATCGCGACATCAAGCCTGGAAACATCCTGCTTGATGCGAAAGGGGAACCACATCTGACCGATTTCGGTCTTGCCCGATTGGTCGAATCTGAGAGCACCGTCACGCGCACGATGGAGGTATTGGGCACGCCCAGTTACATCGCGCCAGAACAAGCAGTGGGAAACAACGCCGCTGTCAGCAGCGCCACAGATGTCTATGGACTTGGCGCAGTGCTGTACCAATTGCTGACAGGCCAGCCACCGTTTGCCGGTGGAACAACCTACGAAACTATCAAATTGTTGCTGGATACCGAGCCGCGGCAACCGCGCCTGTTAAATCCGAAAATCGATCGCGATCTCAGCACAATTTGCCTCAAGTGTCTGGAGAAAGATCCAAAGCGCCGGTACTCTTCGACTCTCGCACTGGCCGAAGACCTGGAGCATTGGCTAAAGCATGAACCGATTCGGGCCCGACGCATTGGAGTTTTCACGCGCGGAAAGAAATGGGTGTGGCGGAATCCAACTACTGCGGTGTTGATCGCGTCGTTGGTCGCCCTGGCAGCGACCGTGGGCGTGATCGTTTGGAAGAGCGAACTAGTTCGGCATCCGATCCCGGCCAGTATCGCTGTGCTGCCATTCCTCGATCTCAGCCAAGCCAAAGATCAGGAATATTTCTGCGACGGAATGAGTGAGGAGATCCTCGACGCATTGGCAAAAGTCGACGGGCTGCACGTCGTTGCCCGGACGTCATCGTTTTCATTTAAGGGAAAGAATGCGACCGCGAGCGAGGTTGGAAGAAAGTTAAGCGTCGAGAATGTGCTGGAAGGGGGTTTGCGACGCGAGGGTAACCGGATTCGTATTAGCGCGCAGTTAATTAATGCGCGTAGCGGTGTTCATCTTTGGTCGGAAACTTATGAGCGCGAACTGCAGGGCGTGTTTGCGCTGCAGGACGAAATAACTCGCGCAATTGTTGACGCCCTCAAAATCAAGCTTGCCATTTCACTTCCGGCCCATGAACAACGCAACACGGAAGCTTACGATCTTTATTTGCAAGGCCTCTATTTCTCAAACAAGGGCAGCGAGGAGAATTTGTGGAGGGCGCTCAATTTCTTTCAGCGCGCCGTTGAGAAAGATCCGAAATTTTCGCGTGCCTGGACTGGCATTTCGAAAGTCTGGTATTTTCTGGCCGACGTTTACGTAAAACCACTTGACGCTTACCCGGCGTCAAAGGAGGCAGCTTTAAAGGCAATCGCGCTCGACGAGAAAGATGCTGAAGCGCATTGCTACCTCAGCGAAGCGAAACGTGTGCTGGACTGGGACCTGGCCGGCGCGGATGCGGAGTTGAAGCGTGCGCTCAAGCTCGATCCCAACTCTGCACCGGCTCACCTGTTCTCGGGACTGCATCCACTCTTTCGCGGCAACCTAAAAGACGGTCTTCAACTTATCCTGGAAGCCGAGAAATTAGATCCGGTGTCCCCGATAACCAGCTACGTCGCCACCGCTGCCTACCTGGCTAACGACCGCATCGATGATGCAGTTATGGAAGGCCAGCGGACCCTCCAGCTCGATCCAAATTACTTTTATCTGGATTCGGTTCTGGCCGCCGCGTATCGCGAGAAGGGCAATTTCCC
>JBKPLM010000227.1:0-7056 GCA_046731655.1 Verrucomicrobiota bacterium
TTCCTGGCTTGGGCTTGATCGTTTTTTTGCGGTTGCTGATCTTTCTGGTTTCCGGGCTTGCCTTGTGATTGCTGATCTTGGGACTGCTGCTGGTCTTTCTGCTGCTGCTCACCCTGACCTTGTTGCTGTTGTTGGTTTTGCTGTTGCTGCTGCTGGTTCTGTTGTTGCTGATCTTGCTTCTGATCCTGTTTGTTCTGTTTGTCCTGTTTGTCCTGTTTGTCCTGTTTGTCTTTTTGCTGCGGTGAAGGGGAAGGGGATGGCTGTTCTTGCTGCTTCTTGTTTTTCAGCTCCTCGATTTTTCTTTTTACGTAGTCGTAATTGTCCTTCGCCTCTTTGTTTTGCGGATCCAGCTTGAGGGTTTGCTCGTAGTGATCGAGCGCATTTGTCCAGTCGCTGAGCTTTTTGTCGTCACTCTTTTGTGCTTCGCCGCGATAATAAAGTGTGTTGCCAAGGTTATAATGTCCCTTGCTTTGCAATCCGGTATCGCGCGAAAGAAGCGCCTGGCTAAATGATTCCATCGCCTTGCTGTAATCCTTCAGTTTGTAAGCGGCTGCGCCTGAATCGAACTGCAGCTTGTCCTCAGCGCGGGATTGTGGATGCGTCTTTAACGTCTGTTGAAACTGGCTGTATGCATCCTCGAATTTCCCACTGTGATACGCGTCGAGGCCTGGTGCGGTAGCAAACGCAGACGAAGAAAGAAATATCAAAACAAGTGTGACTGCAGCGGCGGTCCCGGCAGGGCTGCCGGCAACACTATGCGTAGCACTGGAGGCAGGCGCGGCAGCGTAAGCTCGCTGTCTCGCGCGTTTACGTTCGGGAATCAGGATCGACAATGCGAGAGCGATCAAGGCTGCGCCGAGGGGCCATTCGTAACGCTCAATCGGCCGTCGCGATAAACGCACATCCATTTCGGCAGCCTGCATTTTTGCCAAGCCTTCATTCTGCACTTGCTGCATCGAGCGGGGTCCGTTTTCCAAGTGAAGATAAAATCCGCCGCTAGCCTGGGCGATTTCGCGTAGCCGTTTATCGTCAAGCTTCGACTTAACGACTTGGCCGGATGAATCTTTGACGAAGCTGGTTTGACCGTCGTCACCGGTCACCGGAATGAGCGAGCCCTGCGGCGTTCCAACGCCTACGGTAAAAATGCGCACGCCGGCGTCAGCCGCCTCTTTTACTGTTTTCAAGGCGTCTCCGCTTAATTCCTCGCCGTCGGTAAAAATGATCAGAGCCCGATTTCCCATCCCGCTTTTGCCGAAGCTCTGGGTGGCAAGAGTAATGGCGCTCGAAATATTGGTGCCGCCCTCCGGAATCGTGTTGGTATCCAAATCGTTCACGGCCTCAACTACCGCGTCATAGTCAATAGTAAGGGGCGCTTGTAAAAACGCGCGGCCAGCAAAAGCGATCAGACCAACACGATCGCCCTGCAACTGACTAATTAAATCCTGGATTGCGAGTTTGACTCGATCGAGCCGGTTCGGCTGAACGTCATTGGAGAGCATGCTGCGCGATGTATCCACGGCGATCAGCAAATCGAGACCCTTGCGTTTTACATCTTCAAACGTGTAACCCCACTGCGGTTGCGCCAGACTTGCAATGGCCAAGGCAAGGCCGAGCAACTGCAATCCAAATCTGAGTATCCGCCGGGGCCGATTCACCGTTCCAGCAAGCTGCGGCAGTAGCCTGGCGGAAACGAATTCCTGCAATCGTTTGAGGCCGCGCTGTTCTGCGCGAACAAATAACGCGATCAGGAGCGGGACCAGAAGCAATCCCCAAAGCCATTGTGGTGCGCCAAAAGTCATGGGTTCGTTAAAGCGGCCGTGAGCGTCATTGTCATTCTGAGCGAAGCGAAGAATCTCTGACTATTCCTACGGCAGCGCCCTAATATGGTAATCTGAGATGTTTCGCTTCGCTCAACATGACAGGGTGAACGCTTCAACGGTTCAACGCTTAAACGCTTCAACCTTCTTTTCACGGCAGTTTTTTCCAGATGGTTTGCGATAATAAAACCTGCGCCAGTAACAGCCCGCAGCCGCTCATGAGACACAACGGGAACAAGTCGCGGTACTGTTGATATTTTTTCACGCTAACCGTCGATTTCTCCAGCTTGTCTATGTCGTTATAAATTTGCTCCAGCGATTGTGTATCGGTCGCGCGGAAGAATTTCCCGTCCGCAATTTTAGCCACTTCCCTGAGACCGGCCTCGTTAAATTCCACGCGCTGGTTTTCATAGAGAATGTTACCTAATGCATCTGTTAACGGTCCCTTGGGTGTGAATATCGGAGCGGGGGCGATTCCGTTGATGCCGGCGCCGATTGCATAGAAGTGGATCTTTAACGCTTTGACTGCTTCGGCGGCAGTGTTTGGCGGAATTTTACCAGCATTATTTTCTCCGTCGGTTAAGAGAACGAGTACGCGACTTTTTGAACGTTTGTCATTGAGCCGGTTAGCTGCAGCTGCCACGGCCGATCCGATGGCAGTGCCGTCTTCGACGAGACCGATCCGCACGCGATCCAGGTTTTGCGCAAGCCAATCATGATCCAGCGTCATTGGGCTAACGACATACGGCCGGCCGGCGAACGCGATGATCCCGATTCGATCGTTTGGCCGGCCTTCAATGAATTTGCGTGTAACTTCGCGAATCGCATCGACGCGCGTCGCTTCTTGTCCGCCGATTGTAAAATCCTTCGTTAGCATGGATCCGGAGACATCCAGCGCGAGAATAATATCGATTCCGCTAGCCTCGATTTGAGTAAGACTCTTTCCGAGCTGCGGACGCGCGAGCGCAATCACAAAAACCGCAATTGAAGCCAGCAATAGCGACCGCAGAATTTTGCCTGCACGCGCAGCGCTTTGTTTTCCGATCGCCCGAAGGCTTGTCGTAGATGAAAAAGTCAGCGCAGCGGCCGGGCCGCGTTTTCCACGCAAATATGCGAGCAACGGCACTGCCAGCAGCAACAGGAGCAGCCAGGGATGCGCAAAGGTCAACGCGCTATTTCCTGCGAACCAATCAAACATGGTTGACCTCCTTTCACAAAACGGATCGCCTCCTCCAGTAACAGTTCACTGTCTGAAGTTGTTGCTTCGTACCGTGCGAACTTGATCAGGTCGCAGCGGTTCAAGAAATCTTCGAGCAGCGACTTTTCGTCTTCGGAGAACGGCGACGAACCTCTGAGCCCATTCAGAAACTCTACCGAGGTTTGCCGGGTCACGGGCAACCCAAACTGCTCCGTCACGTAGCGCCTGAGAATGTCGGACACACGGATGCTGAAGCGATATGGATCAATTGCTGTGATCTGCGCCCGTATTTGCTCGAGCAATGCGAGTGCACGCTCACGTGGTGGTTGGGGTGGTGTGGGGTGCCGAAAGGATTTCGCAACAAACCAAACGATTAAACCAATTGCCGTAAGCAAGACGAACATTCCGAGGAAAATCAGCCACGGCGAAATCAGCGAATAATCGACCGGCGGCGCAATATCGTGAAGCTCCTCAGCGGCAAGGATCAAAAGCGCCGGAGTGATGGAGTGACGGAACAATGGAGTATTGGACAACAAATTCATCTCGTTACTCAATTACCCCTGCGATTCTCCTCATCGAACACCAAGCCGGCGTCCGCGTTGTTTGAAAAAGGAGCGTAGCTGCGGCAAATAGTCTTTTCCGGTTTGCAGCGTGATTGCGTCGATATTGTTCCGGCGTAGCACGCGCGCAAGCTCCTGCTCTCGCTCATCCACAAGACCGCTAAAACGCGCTCGCGTCGTGCGATCGGCCGTGTTGATCTCAATTTGATCGCCGGTCTCGGCGTCTTCCAAGGTGATGATCCCTATATTTGGCAATATCCGTTCTCGTTCATCATGAATATGGATGGCCACGAAATCGTGCCGCCGTCCACTCACCGCCAGCGCGCGCGAAAAATCAGGTGCCTGAAAATCCGAAATAAAGAAAACAACGGCGCGTCGTGTGACAATTTTGTTAAGATAGTCTAGCGCAATTGCTGGTTCCGTGCCCCGTCCCCTTGGTTCGAAAAACAGAATCTCTCGGATAAGTCTCAGCGTATGAGACCGGCCTTTCTTCGGGGGAATAAACAGTTCCACACGATCGGTGAAGAGGATGAGACCGACCTTGTCATTATTCCTAATCGCGCTGAAAGCGAGCAAGCACGCAACTTCCGCTGCCAGTTCGCGTTTTGATTGCGTTGTGCTTCCAAAATTTCCCGATGCGCTGACATCCACGACCAGGATTACTGTTAGCTCACGTTCTTCCGTAAATTTTTTCACGAACGCGCTGCCCATCCGCGCGGTGACATTCCAGTCGATTGTGCGGATTTCATCGCCTGGCTGATACTCCCGCACGTCTTCAAAATTCATTCCCCGGCCTTTAAAGACGCTGTGATAATCGCCGGCGAAGGCGGTCTCGACGAGGCCTCGTGTCTTGATTTCAAGGGCACGGATTTTTTTGAGAATTTCGCTTGTGGTCCTTGCGTGCTCGTCATCCCGAGCGGAGCGAAGCGGAGTCGAGGGATCCCGTTGCATTACCGAGGCGCTTTCACTGGCCGCACCGCGTACATCTCTGAGAACAAGTCGCGCCATTCGGGATTCCTTCGGGCAATGAGCGCTTCTTTCTTTGCGCGGCTCCAGCGTTTGCGCTGTTTTTCTCTTGCTATTGCGCTGGTCGGATCCGAATACGCTTCGAAGTGAATAAGCTTATGGGCATTGTACTGGCGAACAAACGCGCTTCCGAGTCCGAGTGAATGTTCGTTAGCGCGCCGCTCAAGACTATTTGTGATACCGATGTATAAAACAGTGTGGCGATCTCCGTTGGTTAAAATGTAAACGAAGTAGTTTTGATGTCGCATTAGTACATCTTGGGTTGTGCTACGGGATTCCTCGACCTGGCTCGGAATGACGAAAAAAAATCACGGCACCGGCAATCCAGCAAAGATCCTCTCAACAATCGTCTCGCTGGTAACTGCTTCCGCCTCGGCTTCGTAACTGACGATGATGCGATGTCGTAGTACATCCGGGCCGATGCTCTTTACATCTTGGGGCGTGACGTAGCCGCGGCCGTTCAGAAACGCATGGGCCCGAGCGCCGAGCGCAAGATAAATCGTCGCACGTGGTGAAGCTCCGTAACGAATGAGTCCTTCGAGTCGCAAATTGTAGGCTGCTGGCTCGCGTGTCGCCCAGACGACGTCCACAATGTAGTCCTTCACGCGGTCATCGATGTAAATGCTGTTGACCACCTCGCGTGCAGCGATGATTTCCTTCGGGTCAACAACCGGATCAACTCGCAAATCGGGCGCCGACGTAGCCATTAGATCGAGAATGTTTCGCTCCTCGGACTTTTGGGGATAACCAATATTCAACTTGAGCATGAACCGATCCAGTTGCGCTTCCGGCAATTGATATGTTCCTTCCTGCTCAATCGGATTCTGAGTCGCCAAAACAAGAAATGGATCGGAGAGGGGATAGGTTTGTTCGCCGATGGTGACCTGCCTCTCCTGCATCGCCTCAAGCAGCGCGCTCTGTACCTTGGCCGGCGCGCGATTTATTTCGTCAGCCAGGATTAGATTGGAAAAAATTGGGCCGAGCTTGGTCGTAAACTCTCCCGTACGCGGATTATAGATAAGGGTGCCAACTAAATCCGCGGGCAAAAGATCCGGGGTAAATTGCAATCTTTGGAAACCGGTCTGTATGCAAGCCGCCATTGTTTTCACTGTGAGCGTCTTGGCCAGCCCGGGGACGCCTTCGAGCAGGAGATGACCATTCGCGAGCAGCCCCAGTAAGAGGCGATCCACCAAATATTTCTGGCCTATGACAACGTGACCGACCTGTTGGCGGAGCCCTGGAATCCATTGGCCCAGCTGCCGAACTTCCTGCGTAATTTCCTGCGTCGATTTCATACGGTCTCGTGAGACACGCAGGCCAGGGAGAATGTTCGATCAAACGTGCCGCAACCTGCTGATTTCTGCTCATTTCGCTGGCGAATCCAATGCTTCCTTCCGGCCTTCGCTCGGCAAGCGCGGCGCCAGAATAATGCTAAACGTTAAATCGAAATGTTCGTTCTCAAGCCGTGGCAGCGAGGAATTTGGATAGCTGTTTTTGCCAGTATCGCGATGTCGGTCCTGGCGTGGATCGCGTGCCACGATCCGGGAATCAATTTTTTGCCGCGCGAGCGACGGGCGGAGTGGATCGTTTTTCCTGCTGCGGTTAGTCCGCGCACGCATTGGTTTGCGAGCCTCGACGCAACATTCCGGCGCGACTTTGTATTAACCAACCAGCCACGAACAGCACGTCTGGGCATTCGTGCAATGCGGCGCGCCGAAGTGAAGATCAATGGCACGCCGGTTCATTTTCCGCCGAATAGCAATTGGAAAAAGGTTATAACCGCGGAGGTTGGCGAGCAATTGCACGCCGGCACAAACCTCATTGAGGTGCGAGTTTTCAATCACAATGGACCACCGGCGCTCTGGCTTGCTTTGACAACGGATCAACCAGGTCTGGGAAGCGACAAAAGCTGGGAAGTGTCGTTCGCCGGCTCTGCGTGGCGCCATGCCGAACTGGCCTCGGCGGCGAAAACTCCCGGGCCGGGTAATACCATCGCCGGCGGAGAGCGTCCGTTCGACGCGATAAAAAATCTTTGGCCGTTCTGGATTGTTTTCCTCGCGATCGCTTTTGCTGTCAGTTTTCTGTGGCGCATTACGTTCAGCAACTCCACGAAAACGTGGCTAGAACTCGTATTCTTGTTCCTGTTTGCCGGGTTGTGGTTGTTGTTATTCTGGAATAACGCGCGGTTGTTGCCCTTTCATGCCGGTTTCGATTCAAATGAGCATCTCGACTATATCAGGTACATCCAGGAACACCGAGCGCTGCCATTACCGAGTGAAGGCTGGGAAATGTATCAGCCGCCGCTCTATTACTTCATCGCTGCCGCAAGCCTTTCCGCTTGCAAACTCTCAATCAACGATCCGGTGTCCATCTTTGTTCTGCGTTTTATTGGAGTGTTCTTGGGTATTGCCCAATTCGTTCTGGTGTTTTTGAGTTTACGCGCCCTGTTTCCCAC
>JBKPLM010000228.1:0-10196 GCA_046731655.1 Verrucomicrobiota bacterium
GCTACGGGGACGAGCTGGAAAAGCGCCTGCCGAAGATGGTCGATTTCTCACCAATGGGCGAAGCGAATTACAATTATTATCTGAAGCACGTTTTGCTTCTGCCGCTCGATGCCACACAAGTAGAGATGGTTGGGCGCGCAGAGCTAGCGCGTTATCGTGCCCTCGAAGCGCTTTTGCCTGATCCGAAATTAGCCGATCCGAATCCGAAACGAGCTGCTCACATTCCGCCCGATCAGGAATCGTTCCTGAAAGCATATGAGAGCCGCGAAGCAGAAATGATCAGCTTCTTGAAGGAGCACAATCTTGTCTCTTTGCCAGACTATCTCGGGCCGTTTCAAATTCGACAGTTGCCCGAGGCCTTCAAGCCAACCAGCCCCGGTGGTTTTATGAATCCTCCCGGTGTTTACGACAAGGACCCAACCGGATTCTTTTTCATTACTACCTACGATCCGGAATCGAAGAATTTTTATATTCGCGCGGCGATTGAAGACCCACGACCGATTCTTGGGCACGAAGGAATCCCAGGACATTTTCTTCAGCTTTCGATCGCTAATCATTTAAGCGATGAAATTCGCCGGCAGCATGACGACTCGGTGTTCATTGAAGGCTGGGCGCTTTACGGCGAAGAGATGTTAATGCGCACTGGTGCCTATCCGAACAACTCGCCCGCGCAGGGACAAATCCTGCGATTGTCCCGCTATCGCGCGGCCCGCATCGGAGTGGATGTAAATCTGCACACAGGCCGATGGAGTTTTGAACAAGCCGTCAAATATTTCATGGATGCCGGCGGACTGGATCGTGAGGCAGCGGAGGGTGAAGCGGCAGGAGCGGCTTCAAGCCCAACGCAAAAGATCAGCTATATCACCGGCAAATGGCAGATCATGAATCTGCTTGGCCGTTACAAAGACCGGCAAGGTGACAATTTTCGGCTCGGTCAATTCCACGATGACCTGATCAAGAACGGAAGTCTGCCGATCTCAGTAGTCGAATGGATTTTACTCGACGATCCGGCCTCGCTGCAGCAAGCAACGAAGTAAGTCGGAAGATGGCCTTCCCAGGCTGTCATGGCAGACAAGCTTCCCAGCCTGTCGAATATTTGAATCCGCCGAGCGTGAAGCGATCCGACAGGCCCGTCTGCCATGACAGACAAGACGCCTGTCTTCCACCTTGACATGGAGAAGCAAGTCGACACAAGATCATCGCCTAACGACCCGCGCCCTATGAATCCAAATACTGCTAAGAATCTCATTGTTCGGAACGTATTTCTTTGCGCTGCGGCGATTGCCATCACGAGCTGCGGTACTGCGACTTTCAGCAAAACCGGAAGTGACGCGCAAATCGAAAGTCTACGAAATTTTGAACTCGCATTCATCGACCAATTTGCCGGCCCCGGGAAACGCTTCAATGCCGCCGTATTCGACGCCAAGGTGAACGAAGGCAATGCGAAATTTCAGCAGGCAATTGCCGATGAAAAATTCACGGCGCGCCGTCCGGTGCTAGTCGATCTTAAAGGGCAATTCGATGCTGATGCAGCGCATCTGCGAAGTAAAGCCAGCCGAGGCAAGGTGACTGCTGCGTTGGCAAGCGAGATGAAGAAGGACGTTAACAAGATTTACGATCATGCCCTCGGCCGGTAAACCCAAGCGCAAGAAATCTTTCAGGAAGAAATCAGAGCTCGACTCAGCGCTCGATCAGGTCACCGATGAATCGGTCGCGGCTTCGATGAAGGAATTCCAGGATTTGCTCGCACAAGCCAAAGGCGATACCAGCGAGTTAATCCGCCAAAACGCGCAGGAACTCGAAGAGCGCCTTGTTCTTTTGAAAAAGCGAAAGATCGACAAAGAGGACTTCGATTTCTTCGTAGAAAACCAAAAACGCGATCTCAGGGTTTTTATCGATAGCCAGCCGGCGCAGTCGCAGGAACGCGCTGAGAAATTGACGCTCCACATTCTGGAGATAGCTGCGACGAAAGTTGTGCCGGTATTGATCATGATGATCTAGCTGTCGTCGGCTAAATGCGCTAGACAGAGTGCACGCTACAGCACTTCGGTTGGAGCTACGACTCGTGGCCCGTTCATACTTGGTGACGCGCAGACGACCGCCCACAGGGGAGTGGCTACAGCGCATCCTGGATCTGCTGTTTTCAGTGGGAACGCTTCATAATTTGGCGCAGGCGATCGTGCGGGAGCGCTTCGACACGATGATTGTCGCGCCCAGTCATGGAGTGATTATCGACCAGCGCATTCACGACTGCTTCCTCGGTGGCTTGCACCACGCCGGCGAAAAGCGGGTCCATGAGGTCATTTGGAATTGTTTGCACGTCGTGTGTGACTTGATCCGGATTTGCGGTGTTTGGATTCGCAGTCGAAAAGGCGATAAACAAGTCACCTGAGCCATTTCCGGAAATCGTTCCCGTTCGAGCAAGCCCAAGCGAGACGCGGCGCGCGAGTCGCTTCAATTGATTTGGTAGCAGCGGCGCATCCGTAGCGACCACGGCGATACACGAGCCGCTTTCTTCTTTGTAGACCTCGCCTGGGATTTCTTTGCCGACTGGGGTGCCTGCGATCGCGAGCTGCGGTCGGCGTCCGAAATTCGCCTGCAGGAAAACGCCGACAATAAAAGTTCGCGCCGTACCATTCTTCGAAACTCTGAGATCAATTTTGCGCGAGGCCGTTCCATTTCCTCCTTTGAATTCGTAGCAGATCATTCCTGTCCCACCGCCAACGCTTCCTTCTTCGACTGGGCCGCCGTGCGCAGTATCGAGCGCATGCCAGACATCCTCGGGTTTAACGTGAAAACCATTAATATCATTGAGCCAGCCGTCCCATGTCTCCGCTACAACGGGCAAGCTCCACCAGTAACCGGTCTTATCGGCTGCACCGTGATTAACCCGCCATGCAATCACAGCATCGCGTGCTACTCCAACGCTATGCGTGTTCGTGATGATGATCGGGCCTTCGAGAAATCCGCTTTCATCGACCCATGCTGTGCCAGTCATTTCCCCATTGCCATTCAAGCTAAAGAACCCGGCATAAACTGGATCATTCAGCGAGGCGTGTCCGCGCGGCAAAATCGCAGTAACGCCGGTACGCACCGGGCCTTTGCCAACCTCTAGTTTTCCTTCGCCGCTGATCAACGTCGTGTAACCAACCTCGACACCAGGAACATCGGTGATCGCGTTGAACTTTCCCGGTGTCCCTCCGAATGAAATTCCAAAGTCCCGCGCGCGAACTGTCTTCCCTTCAACGACAGGTGTGGCCGGCGGACGCTTCATCGGCTCGCGCGCGTTAGATTCGAGCACGAGCATGAGCATGAGCACGAGCATGAAACTGGAGCGGTGCGAGTCCATTGCGATCCATCAACTATCAACTACCAACTATCAACTTTCCCGTTTAGATTGAACGCGTGAGTTACGAAGTCTTTGCACGAAAATATCGCCCACAGACCTTCGACGATTTGGTTGGCCAGGCGCATGTCTCACGCACGCTAAAGAACGCGGTCGCTCAGAACCGTCTCGCTCATGCCTATCTGTTTGTCGGCCCGCGCGGCATCGGCAAAACATCGACGGCACGAATCCTGGCGAAATCGCTCAATTGCGCTAAGGGACCGACAGTCACTCCCTGTGGCGAATGCGATAATTGTCGCGAAATTGCCGCCGGCAACAGCCTCGACGTGATCGAGATTGACGGCGCCAGCAACAACAGTGTCGAAGATGTGCGACAACTGCGCGAGAACGTTCGATACGCGCCAGCAAAAGGGCGTTACAAAATTTATCTGATCGATGAAGTGCACATGTTGTCGGCTGCAGCCTTCAATGCACTTTTAAAAACTCTCGAAGAGCCGCCCCAGCATGTGAAATTCATCTTCGCGACCACCGAGCCGCAGAAAGTTCTCCCAACCATTCTGAGCCGCTGTCAACGGTTTGATCTCCATCGCATCCCAGCAAACCTCATCGCGAAACATCTGCAATTCATTGCGGGAAACGAGAAGTTCTCGCTTGAGCCCGCGGCCGCGCATGCGATCGCACGCGGAGCCGAGGGCGGTCTGCGCGATGCCGAATCGATGCTCGATCAGCTGGTTGCATTTTGCGGAGAGAAGATCGGCGAGAACGATGTGCTTGATGTTTTCGGCTTCACAAGTGAGCAAACAGTTGTTGATCTGACAGGACGAATTTTGCGAGGCGAAACTCCGGGCGCGATCGATCTGCTGCATCAGCAAAGTGACGCCGGCAAAGACATGATGCGGCTCATGTCGGACTTGATCGCCTACCTGCGCGATCTGCTCGTATTCAAGGCAAAGCCTGATGCGCTTAAGGAAGATGTCGAGGCTGATGTGCAAACATCACTCGCAACTCATGCCGAACTGGTTGCGACCGACCGTTTGCTCGAACTGATTGATCAATTTGCCGCTGCCGAGGGCCGTATGAAATGGGTGCCTAACAAGAAGCTGCATTTCGAAGTCGCAATCATCAAGGCTATTCAAACTTTGGGACAAGCAACATTGGATGAGGTAATCGAAAAACTTGGCGAACTACGTGATGGAAAATCTGTTTCACAAAAACAATCCCTTTCTGTGGTGGCAGGCGTGCCGCCTGCGTCCGGGAAGCAGGCAGCCGACACGGCTGCCCCTACAGCGGCTGCAGTCAACGACCCCAGCTACAACGAAAGCGCGCCGCGCGTAGCCGAAACTTCACCCGATGCGAATGAACTCTGGCAAAAGACTCTCGCCAACATTCCCGCGCAAAAAGCTTTCGTGCGAAATTCTGCTGCGGCAGCGCACGTCCTTGGGATCGAAGGCCGCATTTTCCAGCTTGGTTTTGCGCCGGACGACAAAGCGATGATGGATATCCTGGGTACGCCAGCCAATCGTAAATTTCTCGAAACATTGCTCCATGAGATCACCGGAATGGACTGGAGTGTGAAGCTCGCCATAAAGAAGGAGCTTCCTTCCAAACAGGCGCTGGCTTCGGAGGGTTCTCGAGCTGAAAATTTCAACGAAGATCCTCTTATTCAAGAAGCGATCGGCCTGTTCAACGCTCAGATAATCCAGAAAGGTTAAAGCGCGACCGCCCGCGCGTCGCGACGCAAGCACCATGAACCTAAACAAGTTAATGAAGCAGGCGCAGAAGATGCAGGAGCAAATGGCCAAAACGCAGGCTGAACTCGAAAGCAAAACGGTCGAGGTAAGCACGGGTGGCGGAAAAGTGAAAGTGACAGCAAACGGAGCCGGTGACGTTCTCGCCATTAAGATCGACAAAGAAATTGTCGACCCCGACGACGTCGAATTTCTCGAAGAAACGGTTCTCAGTGCGGTTCAGCAGGCCGTGGAACAAGGCAAGGCGCTGGCGCAATCAGAAATGACAAAAATCACCGGCGGCCTTGGTATACCGGGACTGCAGTAATGACAAAAATTAAGACGAACCTCCTGTTCGGTCTTTGTCATTCGTCATTTGTCATTCGTCATTTCGATCTTTTCGGCGCCGAAATGAGGCTGCAACTTCTCGGGAATGCGAATCGAGCCGTCGCTTTGCTGATAACTCTCGATCAACGCCGCAAACAATCTGGGCAACGCCACGCCAGAGCCATTCAACGTGTGGCAAAACCGGTTTTTCCCGTCGCGCTCCTTGAATCGAAGATGCATCCGGCGCGCCTGGAAATCTTCGCAGTTTGAGCAACTTGATACTTCCAGATAAGCGTCCTGCCCTGGCGACCAGACTTCGATGTCGTAGCTCTTAGCTGACGCAAAACCCAAGTCGCCGGTGCAAAGCTCGACCACTCGATAGTGCAAGCCGAGCAGTTGCAATACGCGTTCCGCATCGGCTGTAAGCGATTCCAGCTCGTCATACGAGTTTTCCGGCGTCGCGACCTTGACTAGCTCGACCTTGTCGAATTGATGCACACGGATGATGCCCCGGGTTTCGCGCCCCGCCGCGCCGGCTTCCCGCCGGAAACACGGTGTGTAGGCAACAAGTTTCCTGGGAAGATCGGCAGCCGTCATAATTTCATCGCGTTGAAGATTTGTCAGTTGAACCTCGGCTGTCGGCGCCAGAAAGACCTGATTCCCTTCTAAACCGTACATGTCCTCTTCAAACTTTGGGAGCTGCGATGTGCCGATCATGCAGTCCCGCCGAACCAAAAACGGCGGGCTGATCTCGGTGTAACCGTGCTCCCGAGTATGCAAATCGATCATGAAATTGATCAACGCGCGCTCCAGTCTCGCACCTGCGCCGGTGAAACAAATAAAACCGCTGCCGCTCAATTTTGCGGCCCGTTCCATGTCTAAGAGGTTCAGTTTTGCGCCAAGCGCGACATGATCGGCAGGTTTGCTTAGCGGCGGTTTCTCGCCCCAAGTGCGCACTACGCGATTAGCGGCTGCGTTTTTGCCGATGGGAACTCCCTCATGCGGCAGGTTCGCGATCCGAAGAAGCAAATCATTTTGCTCTTGGTCGGCAGCGGTTGCCTGCGCATTTAGGTCGGTAATTTGTTCGCCGAACCCGCGCACACGCTGCTCCAGTTCGTCCGTCGGCTCGCCGCGCGACTTTCTGCCGCCGATTTCCTTGCTCAGTCGTTTGCGATCGGCGTTTAATTGTTGCAGTGCAGTTTCAGTCTGGCGACGCTCGGCGTCCACGCGCAATACGTCGTCGATCTTGGCTTCATCTCCCCCACCCCGCGTGGCAAGCCGCTCGCGAACAAAATCCGGTTTCTCCCGAATCAGACGAATATCGAGCATGGCGCAGTATGAATGACGAATGTCGAATGTCGAATGTCGAAGGAATGACGGAATCCGAATGATCAATCGCACATTGCGATGACCTTTCGTGCTTCGTCATTCGTCATTGTTTTGTCATTCGTCATTCGAGCTTCGTCATTTTGATTCTTCAAGCTTGCGCGTGACAATAAGTCGCATCCGAGGATATTCTCCCTGTGGAAAGACTCGACCTGCTCGCTGTCGCCTTGGGTCTCGCCGCACTTGCCGGGATCAATCTTTACCTAACAGTTTTCGCCACCGGCATGGCAATTCATTTTCACTGGATCAGCCTAGCACCGCAGTACCAATCGCTCGAGGTTCTCGGAAACCCATGGATCATCACCATTGCAGGCATTCTCTATTTCCTCGAATTCTTCGCCGATAAAATTCCGTGGGTCGATTCGGTCTGGGACGCCGTTCACACCGTGATTCGCCCTATCGGAGGCGCGTTACTTGCGATTCAGGTGCTCGGCCATCCAAGTCCTGCATACACCGTGATCGTGGCGTTGCTCGCGGGTGGGACCAGCCTGGTGGCGCACACTGCGAAGGCGGCTACGCGTCTTGCCAGTAACTCATCACCGGAACCATTTTCAAACATCGGGTTGAGTCTGGGAGAGGACGCAGCGGTCCTCGGTGGACTCGCTCTGGTGCATTTCAATCCCATCCTTGCCCTGGTCATCTTTCTGATCTGTATCGGTACTTTCTTCTACTTTGCACCAAGGATTTTGCGCGCGATGAAAGTGAAAATCTGGCTGGCTTGGAGAAAACTGAACGGACCGGCCGATCGTGACGCGCCGATGAAATTACCGTCAACGTTGCCTGCACAACTCGCATCCGTGTTTGGCCGCGAAAATGTTCTAGGCGAAACGATCGCGTGGGCGGTACCATCCGTCAGCGGGCGCGGCCGTGGGATTCCAGCAAATTTGTTCGGCGCGCTTGTCGCCACGAAGGAAGAGCCGCGCAGGCTCATTTTCGTCGCACGAAAAGGTAGACGCGCACTCGCGCGCACAATCGACCTGGAGGGGTCAGACGTCGCTCGCGAGCCTAAATTTCTTTCCGAAAATCTTGTCATTTTTCCGGCGGGTGGAAAGGGTCCGAGGTATTTGTTCATCTTCTCGCGACCGCATGCGGCTTTAGTCAAACTGGTTGTTCATGATCTAAACCGCCGGCTGAGTGAACCCACAGTACAGGAGCAAGTGAGCGCCGAATCGGCGAGCGCGATTGGGTAGCGCGTTTTAGTTAGTGCGGAGCGAGGCTGTCGGCCTGCAGATCTCGGCAGGTTGCCGAGATCGGGGAAAGAAGTTGGCTCACAATTGCGCGTGCAAAGATGTTGCCGGCAGGGCTGCTGGCAACGACAGGCTGGCAGCCCGCGCTTCCAGAGGCGCGCCACGCGTACTCTACCGAAACGCGCATGACGCGTGACATTTGCTGATGCTGTTTCCATAATCTGAATGTGACGTCGCCTGCCGATCGTTACGCTCGACTACGCGATACTGATCGGATTCGCGAACGAGCGCTCTTTGTCTCGCCACGAATTCCGTCGGAACTGGAGCTGCAAGCTCGCTGGTTTGCCGGGGATTTCGGAAAACATTTCATCAGCACCGCTGGAGATGAAATCGAAGTCGTTCAATTCGGCACGTGGAACCGCGAGGCCGGACCGGACTTTCGTGACGCGGCGATTCGAATCAATAGTGGGGATCCAATTCGCGGTTGCATCGAGATCGATCTTCTGGATCGCAGTTGGGAAACGCATGGTCATGCGATCAATCCAGCTTTTGACGAGACTGTGTTGCATGTGTTTGTCGAGAAGGGCGAGCGCGAATTCTTCACGCGCACAAAGTCGAACCGAAATGTGTCACAGGTTCAGATTGATCCGGCAGTTCTCGCGGGCGCATTCAGTGCGAACATTCCGCTAGCGCGCCCGGGGCGTTGTCAAGCGCCGCTCAAAGACTTGCCGGAGGAGCGCGTCCGCGACCTGCTGGAAGCGGCGGCGCAATTTCGTTTACGACAAAAGGCTGCACGTATTCGTCACAAAATTGACAGTCGCGGACGCGACGAGGTTCTCTTTCAGGAACTCGCAGCGGCGCTCGGTTACAAGGAAAACAAGCTGCCCTTCACGTTAATCACGCAACGGCTACCGTTGAAATCGTTGCGCGAAGGTCCAGCCGACATTGAATCAATGTTGTTTGGCGTGGCTGGTTTCCTGCAAACCGCCGATCTCGATATTTATAAAAAATCGACACGCGAATATGTGCGCCAATTATGGGACCGCTGGTGGCCACATCGTGACGAACTGCAGCGGTTAATTTTGCCAGACAAAATTTGGCGCCTTAACAGCACGCGGCCATTGAATCATCCACAGCGCCGGCTGGCCGCGCTAGCAATTCTGGCGCAGGGCTGGCCTCGTCTTCAGCGCGCCTCGGGCAAGAGCAGTGTCACCGCCGCAAAACATTTCTTTGAAACGCTTGATCATCCGTTTTGGAATTTTCACTACACGCTCACATCTAAAGCGGCATCCAGAAAAATGGCCCTGATTGGCGAAGCGCGCGTTGCCGACATCCTGGCAAATGTGTTGTTTCCATATTGGCTGGCACACGATCTCGATCCTTCCGGTTCGCTCGGGAAAAATGTGTGGCTGGAATATACGAAGCTGCCGGCGCAACTATCGAACCGCCGACTCGAAACAGGGGCGACGCGCCTTTTCGGAAACGATGCACGCCGGAAGCAATTCCTGAAGACTGTCGCGAACCAGCAGGGTTTGCTTCAGATTTACGAAGATTTTTGTATGCAGGACAATTCCGATTGTGCACAATGCCCGTTTCCGGAGCAGATGAAGAAATGGCAATGAGTTACAAACGTTAATACGCCTATAACGGAAAACGGTTCCAATCCCGCACCAGGCATACCTGTTGTAATTTTTGAACCATGGAAGCTGCGACATACCAGCTGATAAGAGATTACGACTTTGCTGTTGCAACGAAAGTATTGTGCAAACTGGCCTCACACGACATAATCGCGGCGGCATGCGAAAACGAATTGTAGGTCGTCTGTCTCAGGCGCTGAGTCCGGCGTTTCACAGAATGGAGCCGCAGGGATGCGAGCGACATAGACGGGCAGCCCATTTGGGCGAGAGAGCGCGAACGAACGAGTCAAACGCCCTACAACAGGGTGGCGAATGCGCCTTCACGCTTATCGAGTTACTCGTTGTCATTGCAATCATTGCGATCTTGATCGGTTTGCTTTTCCCCGCTTTTCGCGCAGTGCAGGATCAAGCCAAAAGAACCCAGGCAAAAAACGATCTCACCCAAATCGTGAACGCCGTGAATGCGTATTACACAGATTATGGAAGATATCCGCTGTCGACAGTTGCCGAGACGACCTTTGGACCGGGAGGCAGCCCGGCAACGAATGAGACGCTGTTCACTGAACTTCGCGGCTGCGGACCTTGC
>JBKPLM010000229.1:0-17495 GCA_046731655.1 Verrucomicrobiota bacterium
GTTCTTGGGTATTGCCCAATTCGTTCTGGTGTTTTTGAGTTTACGCGCCCTGTTTCCCACCCGGACCGCATTCATCGGCCTTCTGCTGGCAGCATTTTTGCCGATGCATTTGTATCTCGCGCATTACGTAACGAACGAAATGTTGGCCGCCGTTCTTACCACAGCTACGCTTTACCTGTGCTTGCGTCTGCTCAAGAGCGACACCCCAAGCGCATCGCAGTTTGGCTGGCTCGGATTGGCCCTGGGAGCTGCGATGTTAACCAAAGCGACCGCAATTTTGCTACTGCCAGTGGTGATTGCTGCAATTGCAGGTAAACTTACTCACGAGCGCGCACCAGTCGCCGTCTCGTTGCGTAACCTCGCTCTGCTTCTCGCGATTTGTTTTGCCGTGTGCGGCTGGCATTACGCGCGCATCTGGCTGAGGTTCGGCACGCCACTGCTTGGTAACTGGGATGTGATCAGTGGGTTCACGTGGTGGCAGGACCCCGGTTATCACACCGCAGCTGACTACCTCCGTTTCGGCCGATCGTTAGTCAATCCACTTTTCAGCGGGTTCGCCGGAATTGCCGATGGAATTTATTCAACGCTGTGGGGCGATGGCTTGTGCGGTGGTTTAGCAAGCGTAAACGTGGCCTGGAATCACTACCCGATGGCTGCCGGCTATTTGTGGGCGCTTATTCCCACGGCGCTGGTCCTCATCGGCGCGGTTGTCGCGATCGTTCAATTCATTCGGAGGCGCTCAAGCGAATTTTTTCTATTGATCGGTTTCTGCGCCCTCATTGTGTTCGGCTTGGTTTTTATGACTCTAAAAGTTCCCTCTTATGCGCAGGCGAAGGCTTTCTATGGGTTGTCGGCACTCACGCCGCTTTGCTTCTTTGGAGTACTCGGCTGGGAGACGTTGGGTCACTGGAGTGTGCGCCTGCGATTTGTTTTTGGCGCACTCCTGGTTTTTTGGTCGATCAATAGTTTCACCACGTACTGGATTGTTCCTTCGGTGCCGGAGCATCTGTTTGCCGCGAAAACGTTAGGCTCCCAAGGCAAGATCGACCAGGGGGCAGCCGCAGCGGCGCGGGCCGTCGAAGCCGATCCGTCTAGCGCAGCTGCGAGAGGGTTTCACGCGTTAAGCTTGAACGAGCTGGGGCGTGATGAGGAAGCTATCAAGGAAGCAGAACGGGCGATTGAATTGAATCCACGGGATTCTGCCGCCCACCTCCACCTGGCCATTACGGTAAAACGTAACGAAATCGAGCGCGCAATCGCTGAGAGCCGCCGGGCGATTGAGCTCGGTCCGGAAAATTTTTCGGCTTACCAGTTGCTGATGAATTGTTTCTTTGAATCGCGCCGCTACAACGAGGCCATCGAGCTGGGAGGCGAATGGCTGGCCGTATCGCCATATGATGTAGCTGCTCATTCCGCGTTAGGTTCGGCTCTCGCCGAAAATCGTAATCTTGTATCGGCGGCGCAACAGCTCGGTTATGTGATGATGTTGCGGCCAGAAGCGGAACAAACTCATGCACAACTGCGAGAGATTTTACTATCGTTGGCCAGGGAGCCGGATGGCTTGCAGCGATTGCGCGAGATCACTGCAAATGCCCCGGACTCGCCGCGAATGCTGGATGAACTGGCGTGGTTGCTCGCAACGTATCCCGATTCGAGATCCCGCGATGGGGCCGAGGCCGTTCGCCTAGCCGAGCATGCTTGCGACCTGACCCAGCGCAAAATTCCGGCTCTTCTCGATACGCTGGCTGCGGCTTACGCCGAGGCGAAAGATTTTCCGCGCGCAATCAGCGCGGCTGAAGAAGCCCTCAATCGCGCGCGTTCTTCCGGCGACAGTGGCGCTGTCAGGTTGAGTGAAAATATTCTCGCGTCACTTCATGAAAACCTTCCCTATCGCGAGGAACCCGAATAAGCGCGTCGCGAAGCCTGAACTATTTATTTTGCTCGCGAGCGTAATGTCCGCATCGCACTCTTCGCGCGAGGACGCAGCGTTAGAATGATCGGCAACCCTGGGAAAGGGTGCGTCCGACGAATGAAAGATTCCAGGTAGCGCCTGTACGTTTGGTTCAACAAACGAGGATCATTTACGAAAAGGATGAACTCCGGGGGTTCCAGTTGTTGATCTTCTTTTCCTTTCGACTGGGCAGCATAAAAGAGTTTGAGGCGCTGCGCCCTTGTAGTCGGCGGCGGGCTCGCTTCAAATGCCTGCCGCAGCAATCGGTTTAGAACTCCCGTGCCGACATGCTGCCGGGCCGCGCCTCGGATTTTTTCGATCAACGAAAACAATTTGCTGACATGTTCTCCAGTTAACGACGATGTAATTAATACTGGCGCATAATCGAGAAAGAAAATTCGCTCGCGCGTGGCCTCTACCAGTCTGGTGATGGCCTCCTTTTGATTGCGCTGTGGTTTAACCAGATCCCATTTATTCAAAATAATGATGGCCGGTTTCTGCGCTGCTTGAATCAAACCGGCGATTCGTTTGTCCTGGGCTGTTACGCCGGCTGTGATGTCGACAATGAGGATGCAAAGGCCGGCGCGGCGGATGCTCCGTTCCGCTCGCATAACACTGAAGATCTCAGCCGAAGTTGATTGTTTGCCGCGCCGACGGATTCCCGCTGTATCAATGAAAACGAACCTGTGGCCATTGCGTTCATAAAGAATATCGATCGCATCTCGCGTGGTGCCTGCGAGTTCGCTTACAATGGCGCGTTCGCTGCGCACGATGGAATTGATAAGCGAAGATTTTCCCACATTGGGCCGGCCGAGAATCGCGACAGCAAGTGACTCGTGATTCGTGGTTCGTGAATCGCCAGCAGGCAAGGGGAGAAGTCGCTCGATTGCGCCTAACAAGTCTGAGACGCCTCGGCTATGTTCTGCGCTAATCGCGACGCTCAATCTGAAGCCTAACGAATCGAACTCCGCTGCGAGCGGCAAATGCTTTTCATCGTCAATCTTGTTGATGACCAGGACCACAGGCTTTTGAGATTTGCGCAGCACGCGCGCGATCTCTTTGTCGATCGGGGACAAGCCTTCTTTAGCGTCGACGATGAAAAGCAAAAGATCGCTCTCGCGCAACGCTGCCTCTGCAGCACCGCGCACCTGCGCGCCCAGTTCCGCTTCACCAGCGCCGAAAATCCCGCCGGTATCCCACAAAACGAAAGGCCGTTTACCGCGCGTGCAAATCGCGGAAATCCTGTCGCGCGTAATTCCGGGCTGGTCGTGAACGATTGCAATTTTTCGGCCAATCAAACGATTGAACAGTGCAGACTTGCCAACATTTGGCCGGCCGATAATTGCGACGCTCGGCATATTGGTTAGGCCGTTCATCGCCTGAAGAATTATCTTAACCTCGCTGCGGGTGCGCATGCCCTTCGGCCTGCAACTGGCGCACGCCATCCAGAACGTAAACCACGCCTGAAAGCAAAGTGAAACTTCCCGCAATGATGACGACGAGAAGAAGCGGCAGGAAATGCAATTGCAACATCACCCAGGCGATCGCGCACATCTGGCAAACAGTCGCCACCTTGCCGGTCCAATTTGGTTTCACTCGCATTTTGTTACCGATAAGCAGGTGCAGAATCACGGAGCCCACAAGAATGACCGCGTCGCGAGTGATTACAAGCACCGGAAACCACGCGGGAAAGCTTCCGTATTCAGGATCGGATTGACTCCAGTTGCTGATGCTCAAGGTAATGATGCCGCTCAAAAGCAAACCTTTGTCCGCAATTGGATCGAGATACACCCCAAGCGTGCTGCGTTGGTTATACCGGCGAGCAACGTACCCGTCCAAGCCGTCGCTTACGGCAGCTAGAATGAAAATGATGATCGCTGTGAAACGCTGCCATTCCAGTGGATCGCCGCGTTTGACGCTCTCACCATAATAAATCGCCATCGTCACAAAAGCCGGAATCATCAAAATCCGGACGACGGTGATCTTGTTGGCTGTGGTCATAATGCGGATGACGCAGACAATTGTAGGGCGATTGATTCGCTCGCGCCAGCGAGCTCACCCATCAGGCTGCTCGTCTATCGCTCGGCGCCAACCGGTTCCATCCTCTGCAATGCTAAATCCTCATCGGCGCCGGCCGACGCTCGCTCACAATCAACCCGCGTTATTTGCGCGCAGTTGAGCCAACCTGGAACAAAGGCGATTTAAGCCGCAGCGGCTGCTTCGTGTCGACCTTCGGCGAATTCTTCGATCATTTTTCTATTGAATGCCGGGATATCGTCCGGTTTGCGACTGGAAACCAGGCCGTTGTCCACAACGACTTCCTCATCGACCCAGCGTGCGCCTGCGTTGCGCAAATCGGCCTGTATTGCTGGCCATGAAGTCATCTTTCTGCCGCGTACGAGGTCCGCATCGATCAAAACCTGCGGGCCATGACATATGACAGCGACCGGCTTACGCTCCCGAAAAAAATGCCGGACAAACTCAAGCGCCCTTTGATCAACACGGAGACCGTCCGGATTAAGCAGACCGCCTGGAATCATCAGCGCATCGAATTCCTCCGCACGCGCATCCTTCACCGTAAGATCGACATCAAACTTGTCGCCCTTATCCGCGTGGTTCATACCCTGGATTTTGCCGGACTTAAGCGAAACGATTTTCGTTTCAGCTCCCGCTTCATCCAGCGCCGCACGCGGCTTTGTCATTTCCACCTGTTCAAAGCCATCAGCTACAAGAATGGCCACTTTCTTCCCATCAAGTTTTCGCGCCATACAATTTTCCTCCCGTTAATGTTAACTTAGCCGTTCATGAAAATCGACTGTACTAAAGCTACGAAGCGTACGCCTTTACTGGACGTAACCGTGAAACTTTCGCGTATTGTGGCCCCAAAACTCTCGTCAATCCTCGTGACCGGCCGTTAACCCGAAGCTGCCTGCTTCTCCGAAGTGAGGATTTTAAATCCTTCGATCTGTTTTTTGATTTCGTTCGTGAAGCTGGCCGCGCCGGCACCGTTTACGACACGATGATCGAAAGTAAGTGAAAGCGTGATGACTTCAGCGCTTTCGTTTTTCTTTCCATTTGGCATCAATTCGCGATGAGCGGTGCCGACGAAAAGCGTTCCGACCGATGGCGGCACAACGATAGGCGCGCCGGCCTTAACCCCGAACGCCCCGAGGCTCGTAATCACAACCGGAGCGTTCATCGCATCGACCCGGCCGCCGCGGGTAGCATCGACTGTCTTGTTGTAAGTCTCCACAAATTCTGACCAGGACTTCCTGTTCGCATCAACAATCACCGCCGTCGCGAGGCGATCGCCCTCGAGCGCTACCGCAACACCCAGGTCGAAGTTTTCGTTCTCAACGATACGGTCGTCTTCCAAAATGAGGCGCCGGAAAGATGGATGCTTTTCCATAGCTCGAACCACCGCCCATGCGATCATCACCGAAGGAGAAGGGGCGCGCTTCCCATTTTTCTTTTTCGCCGCATCGCGCGCCTTGCGAATTGCGTCCCATTGCACATCGATTTGCAGGTTGGCAGGGATCACGTGAACGAGCTTGCGCGCGATCGTTGGTGAAAGGGCAGGTTCAATTGCTGTAGCCGGGGTCGCTGACCCCTGCCGCTTGATCTCGTGCGGAGACACTGGATGGCCACGGTCCGCGCCGGCGGCTACAGCACCCGCTGCCGATTCTCGCGCCGCCTCTTGAAACTGGTCGGCAAACGAAGACTCGGCGGTCACGATCGTGCCAAGCTCGTGACCGATCTCCACGGTGTCGCCCACCTTTGTTTTCCATTCACCCATCACGCCGGCAAAGGACGATTGAATCGGATAAACGGCTTTGTCCGTTTCCACTTCGCATAGCTCATCATCGAGCGCGATGGCGTCGCCGGGATTTTTCAAAAGCGAAACCACTTTTGCATTGCGAATCCCTTCGCCCATCACTGGGACAGTGATGCTTTGTATCCGCTGTTTGGTCTCCTTTGCCGCTGAGAGCCTTGGTAGCGATTGAGCAAATTCGCGCTTTGTTTCCGGACGGCCGGAATCGGCAATTCCGGCTACAGCGACGCGCTCGTGCCTCGTCTGGACCGAACGTTCGATTGCAGAGACTATCCGCTCCACATCTGGCAGTGCCGCGTACTCGTAAATCGGATTATAACCGATCATGACGTTTGCCTTACTCACAAGAACCGGCGGGCTGATCATTTCGTTCCAAAGCTCGAGTATGCTGGTGATGTGAGAGATAATCATCTGGCCCACACTGCAGTTTTCGGTGTCCTCCTGAACGACAACCAGCCGTCGGGTCTTGCGCACCGATTCCTCGATTGCGGCTCTATCCCATGGAACGATGGAACGCAGGTCAATTAGTTCGACGCTGATTTTGGTGCCGATCTTGTCTAAAGCTTCCAGCGATTTCTCAACCGTGTTACCCCACGCAACGAGTGTGACGTCAGCGCCATCGCGCAACTTGTGCACCTCGCCCAACGGAACCGCGCGAATTGGCTCCGTGTATTCGTGCTCCGCCCAAAGGAGATGTTTGGGTATCAGAAAAATGACCGGGTCTTCGCTTTGCATCGCTGTCCAGAGCAACCCGGCGGCATCAGCCGGAGTGCTTGGGATTACGATGTTTAGACCCGGATAATGAGCGAGAGCCGACTCGTTCGCCTGGCTGTGCCACAAGCTTCCGCCGGGCAGATAAGCTCCATACGGCGCATAAATCACCGCCGGGCACTTCCAATTACCAAACGATCGCCAGCGCAAATTTGAAATGTTTGTAACGAGCTGGTTGAATCCCGGATAAGTGAAATCAACAAATTGCAATTCGAAGACGGGTCGTTTGCCGTAAGACGCCAGACCGCAGGCGACACCGAGAATCGTCGATTCAGCAAGAGGCGAATTGAACACCTGCTTGGGAAACTCGGTTGAAAGTTTTTGCGTGAGACGAAACACGCCACCCTTTGGATCTTCAATGTCTTCCCCAAAAAGAATGCGCCGCTGATCATCCTCAAGACCCACGCGCAATGTCTTATTCACCGTGTCGCCGATCCGATATTTCCCGGGCGGGAGGACCTCCTTGTTAGTCTTCGGAGGTGATTTGCTAACATTAGCAAGCAACTCGTTAGGCGAGGGGTCTTCGGCTTTTTCAGCGTCGGCATACTCGCGGCGGATCCGCTCTTTAATTTCATTATCGAACTTCGCGAATTCGTCGGAAGTGATCACACCTTCCTGGATCAGTTGATCTTTCCAGCACTTGAGCGGATCTGATTTTTCCAATATCTCCAATTCTTCGGCGCTGCGATAAAGTCTTTGATCATCGGAGCTGGTGTGGCTGGAAAGGCGCTCCATCCTGATCCAGAAAAAGAATGGCCCATTTCCTGCGCGAATTTTCTCGAACGCCTCCGCGGTTGCCTCATAAACCTGCTGGACGTCTTGTCCTTCGATCCGGCGCCAGTTGTCGGGTTCGAGAACTTTGAGTGCGAGCGGATTGTTCTTCCGCGTTGGCATGCTGATGCCATAGCCGTTGTCTTCGACGAGGAAAAGCATGGGAAGTTTCTTTTCCCTGGCGAAACAGAGCGCCTCAAAAAAATCTCCCTGACGCGTCGCGGCATCGCCGACCGTAGTGACAACGAGATTTTTCTTGCCATCTAGCTGAATGCCCCAGGCGATGCCACACGCGGGCAGCAACTGCGAACCGGTCGGAGTCGGCACACTCCAGATGTGCAAATCCGCGTTGCTGTAGTGCGACGGCATCTGCCGACCGCCGCTTCCGGTGCTACGCTTTGCAAAATATTCGAGGCCCAGTTGGCACGTCGTCATTCCGCGCCCTAGAACAAGGCCGCGATCGCGATAATACGACACGATGTAGTCGTCCGGTTCCATCTGGATCGAGACTGCCGCGAGCGCCTCGTGGCCCATTCCGGAAACATGAAAATGTCCCTTGCCTTGACGATTCAGATTCTGTTCACGCAGGTCCGCATGGCGACTCTCCAGGATCGTGGTTAAGAGTCGCAGTTTATCCTTCTTGCAGAGCGCGGGCATACGGAATGATCTTACACAGCACTTACAGATCGACAATCATACGGATTTGCTTCGAATAGAAAATGCACACCGAAAGGACAACATCAAAATTGGGAGTCATCGAGCGTTATCGGGAATATCTTCCCGTTACGGAATCGACACCAATTATTTCCCTGGGCGAGGGGAGTACGCCGCTACTGTTTTGCCCGCGATTGAGCGAGCGTATCGGTCGCGCTGTTTTCGTCAAAAACGAAGGCGTAAACCCAACGGGCTCGTTCAAGGATCGCGGTATGACCGTGGCAGTTTCGAAAGCGATCGAGCGCGGCGCAAAAGCTCTCATTTGCGCCTCAACAGGGAATACATCGGCTTCAGCGGCGGCCTATGCAGCGCGCGCAGGCATCTCGTGCGCTGTGATCCTGCCTGTTGGTAAGATTGCAAAAGGTAAATTGCTGCAGGCTTTCGCATGCGGAGCAAAAATCGTCACCCTGGAAGGCAACTTCGACGACGCACTGCGGATCGTTCGGGAGCTTGGTGAACAGTGTGAACTCGCCGTTGTAAATTCCATTAATCCGGATCGGATTGCGGGACAAAAAACCGCCGCGTTCGAAATTGTTGATGTCTTGAGCGCCGCCCCAGATTTTCATCTGTTGCCTGTGGGCAATGCGGGAAACATCACGGCGTATTGGGCGGGCTACCGAGAGTATCACGCGCGCGGTAGGGCGACGAAGTTACCAGCGATGATTGGTTTTCAAGCCGCCGGCGCCGCTCCCATTTTTTACAATCGCGTCGTTGAAAAACCGGAGACGGTGGCGTCGGCAATTCGAATTGGCAATCCGGCAAGTTGGAAACAGGCCCGCGCCGCGATTATCGAATCACGTGGCGCGATTGATGTTGTTAGTGATGAAGAACTGCTTGCGGCGCAGACGTGGCTGGCGCAGCACGAGGGAATCTTTGTCGAACCAGCAAGTGCGGCGTCTGTTGCCGGGCTTTTCAAGTGCTGCGACTCGAAAGAAGCGGCATATTCATTTCAGAAGATTCCGGAGGAGAGCCGAATTGTTTGCACGGTCACCGGGCATGGGTTGAAAGATCCCGATGTGATCATCGAGCAGCTGAAAGAATTAAAGTCTGTTCCAGCGACGCTGAGCGCGGTACAGCGGGCGATTGAACTGTAGACTTTGGTGTGGTGTTTGTAACGTCTGCGATGCGAAATGCCAGGTTTGCGTTGGAAGTTAGCGCTCCTGTTTCATAATCTAATTCTGCCATGCGCCTGATTGTACAAAAATATGGCGGTACTTCCGTTGCGACTCCGGAGCGAATCTGCAACGTGGCGCGCCGAATTCTTGAGACGCAGCGTAAAGGCTGTCGGGTCGTCGCGGTCATCTCAGCGATGGCGGGTGTCACAGATCAGTTAATCAAGCTTGCGAAGGCTGTCTCGCCGCGCCCGACAGAGCGCGAGCTCGATACCTTGCTTGCCACTGGTGAACAAGCAGCCAGCGCCTTGACCGCCATGGCTGTGAACGCAATGGGCGGAACAGCGATCTCGGTGACCGGCGCTCAGGCGGGAATTTTAACCGACCACCATCACACCAAGGCGCGGATCGCAAACATCAGTCCAAAGCAAATTCACGAGATGTTGTCGGAGGATTACATCGTAATCGTGGCTGGTTTTCAGGGCCAGACCCCGGAAGGAGATACGACGACACTTGGCCGCGGCGGCTCGGACTTAACCGCGATTGCGCTGGCTGGCGCGTTGAACGCCGATGCCTGCCAGATTTTTACCGACGTCGATGGTGTGTTCACCTGCGATCCGCGCATAGTCCCCGACGCGAAGAAAGTTAGCGAGATTGCTTACGACGAGATGCTCGAGATGGCGGGTAGTGGCGCCAAGGTAATGCAGTCACGCGCGGTAGAGTTTGCTAAGAAATTTGGCGTCGAATTCGAAGTGCGGTCGAGCTTTACCAAGAGGCGTGGGACAGTTACCAAAGAAGAGACCCCCAGCATGGAAGACGTGCTGGTTCGTGGGATCAGTCTCGATCGGCACCAGGCAAAACTCAGCATCGCAGGCGTGCGTGATGAACCAGGAATCGCCGCCAGGATTTTTTCGAATATTGCCGCGGTGCACATCATCGTTGACATGATTGTGCAAAACGCGTCGATCGAGGGAACGACTGACATTTCATTCACAATTCATGAAGATGAACTGGAAAACGCCCGTACGATCTTGATGCCGGTGATTGGCCAGATGGGCGCGAAGCGCTTGAACACTAACGCCGGTTTGGCCAAGCTAAGCGTGGTTGGCATCGGAATGCGATCGCATTCGGGAGTAGCAGCGCGAATGTTCGAATGCCTGGGAAAAAGCGGGATCAACATCCAGTTGGTTTCCACGTCGGAAATCAAGATTGCAGTCATCATTGATGAAAAAGATGCGGAACGAGCTGCGCAATTGATCCATGCCGAGTTTGGTCTGGCGCGATTGCTGCCCGCTGCCTCTGCGACGCGGCCGCTGGCTTAACTAGTGATCACTTGCTACGCGTGCGTCGATTGCGCCGCCGCAGCTTGAGCCGGCACCGGCGGTGCAACCAAAACAATGATCGCCGGTCATGATTGCACGATTTTCGAGCGACTCCGGATCGACATCCCACAGAAAAATCGGCGTGCCATTCTTCCACTGCATGCCGAGCTGTTGGTTAAAATCGCAATCAAAAACTTCGCCGCGCCATCCCACGCTGATGGTGTTGCGGCACATCAGACCATCCATGGTGCCTGAATTAAAGGCGCCGATCAGTAACTCCATGTATTCCTCGAGCTTATTGCTGTGCCGCAGATAACTGGCGAACCGGCCTATGGGAAGATTCGTGAGCGCGTAAAGGTTATTAAACACAATGCCGAAGTGCTTTTGGAGCTCGCGTTTGTAATCAGCTTCAAGTTCGGCTTGGGAGGATGGCAAGAACGCACCTACAGGATTGTAAACAAGATGCAGCGGCAATTCCTGATCGGTTCCGTAGCCTAACGAATTAAGTAATTGCAGAGCGGCGATACTGCCTTCAAAGACGCCTTCGCCACGTTGCGCGTTTACATTCTCCGCCGAGTAACACGGCATCGAGGCAATAATCTCGACCCTGTTCGTGGCTAGAAATTCGCCGAGGTCTTCATAACCGCGCTCGAGCAAAATCGTAAGATTGCACCGATCAATCAAATGCCGGGGCGGTTGAAGCGCTTTCACTTGCTCAATGAAGTAACGAAAATCCGGAATCATTTCCGGTGCGCCACCGGTAAGATCGACAGTTGGTATACAGGTTTTGGCCAGCCAATCGATGACGCGATCAATCGTGTCGCGCTTCATGACTTCCTTGCGCTTTGGTCCTGCGTTCACGTGACAATGCACGCATGTGAGATTGCAAAGCTTGCCTACGTTAACCTGGAGAATCTCGGGACGTGCGCGGCGCAGATGTAAACCTTCCGTGGCGAGTTGTACAGCAAAGCGATTCATGAAATGCGAGTCGTAAGCCAATACACCGCGCTGGCAGCGATGGCGGCGCACGGAAGCGTCACAAGCCAGGAAAGAACGATGGAGTTGATCGTGCGCAAGTTGGCGTTGCCGGTCGCTAGGCCGATCCCGAAAAGCGAACCGACGGAGACATGTGTCGTCGAAACTGGAAGTCCGAACAGGCTCGCCAGTACAACGAGAATGGCTGTAGTCAGGTTCGCAGTGAATCCCTGTCCGTAATTCATGGTCGTAATTTTGTGGCTCATCGTCTCGGCGACTTTTCGCGCGTTCAGTAATCCACCGATGGCCATTGCTGCTGCCACCGCGACGAAGCCCCAGCGAATATCAAGCATCTTCCCCAAAAGCAGCAGCGCCACGATTTTTGGTGTGTCATTCAATCCGCGCGCAAAACTGACCGTGCCGGCGCTGAGAAAGTGCGCCGCGTCCATGATCTGTTGTGAGCCGATCCCGAAGAAATTTCCCGCGTACCGTTCGCGACAATTCTCCTGCTTATCGACGCTAAGAGCGATTGTCGATGTAATGCCTCGCAATGCGAAAATGGATGAAGGCTGCGGTATTGCCACAACGCGTTCCGCTGTGCCGACACAAATGCACCACTCCTTGGTCGTTCCCGTGGCGACTCGAAGCGCATGAAACGCTAAGTAAAGAGTCCAGGCCATCACGATGGCGAGAACTGGACTCAGCAGCAGTGGCAGAACGAAACCTTTGCCGAGTGCGGCAAGATTCACGTCCAAACCGACCGCCACGAAGCCGCAGCTCATGATTGCGCCCGTTAAAGCGTGTGTCGTTGAAATCGGAAAACCGTTGAGCGTAGCGATGATGACAGTCACTCCCGCACCAAGCGCGACCGCGAGCAAAAAAAATTCCGAACCGGCAAAGTGATCGGGCACAGTCCCTTTTCCACTGAACTTTTTCAGCAGCGTCTCGGCCAGAAAGATCGACATGATGGAGCCGGCAAATGTGGTGATGGTTGCCGACGAAATTGCCGTTCGATAGCTGCACGTACTGCTTCCGAAAAGCGAGGCGACTCCTTTGAAGTTGTCGTTCGCGCCGTTGGAGTAGGCGAGAAAGCAGGTTGCGAGAAAAAGAAGCGCTAATGCCATGACTCGCGAAAAGTTTCGGAGTTAACAGCCGCTTCCGCCGTCGCAGCATTTATTGTTTGCTTCTGTCGTCGCGTCATAGTCCTGCCCCTTCGTTTCCTTTGGATGACGCAAACCGGTGCGGGAACAATCAAATGCCTTGGCTTCGGCGAGCGGGACATCGACAAGCGGATCGACAAACTCGAAAGATTCACGATACGGGGCTTTCTTGTAAAGATTGTAAGTCTTGTCGCAAACAGCGTAACGCTTGCCGCGCTGCATGCGGTGACCGTCGTCGTCGAGCACTTCCTTGAAGGGCCCGCGATAGATCACCGCCTGATTGCGCTCGAAGCATTCCCCCTGCTTGCCTTTAAACGCCTCGATAGTCACGGAACGAAACTCTATCCCTTGCACTGTGCGCCACGGCTCGGCGTCCCTCCTCAAGATTTGAATTCCGTAAAAGCCGGAGTGTTCGAACGCTTGTAGAAAGCCGTCTTCGGTGAGGGCGCCGGAAATGCAACCACTCCAAAGGTCTGGATCGGTTTGCATTTCTTCCGGGACTTCTTCATCGCTCACGATGTCGCAGATCACTGCGCGACCCCCCTTTTTTAGCACGCGGAAAATCTCGTCAAACAGCTGCCGTTTTGATTTCGGTTCCACGAGGTTGAGAACACAATTGGAAACGACCACATCGACGGAATCGCTCGCGATCAGTGGATGCTTCACGCGCAGCTCTTCGGCCAGCTCGCCCGCGGCAAGAAAGGAAGCTGCATTAGTAATGGGATGCTCTTTCAATTGTCGATCTAAGAGTTCCACATCGAGCGCAAGGTCTTGAATGCGGCCCTTGCGAAATTCCACATTCGCATAGCCAATGCGTTCGGCTACGACTGGCGCGTTGCGCCGGGCGACCTCCAGCATCTCGTCAGTCATATCGACTCCAATAATCTTGCCCTTCGGCCCGACGATCTGCGCGGCAATGAAGCAGATTTTTCCCGTGCCGCTGCCCAGATCGAGAACCACTTCGCCTTCGCACAAATAGGGTGAGGGATCACCGCAGCCGTAATCGCGCTCGATCACTTCCTGCGGAATAACTTTGAGATATTCAGACTCGTATTCGACCGAGCAACAAAGGTTGTTTACGCGTTCTCTCGCTCCAGCGGCGTACCGCTCGCGAACAATAGTCTCCTTGCCACGGGCTTCGATCATGTTCATGCGAAGTTTTAGCAGGCCATTTTATTCCTGAGAAGCTCTCAATCCTGGGTCGCCTCGGTCTCCCCGAGCGCGTCGCGCGCGATCTTCGTTACCCAGATTGTGACGATGAGTGTGGCGGCGAGACCGCCTGTAATAAATGTCCAGTACTGCCAGCCATGTTTTATTGCTTCGCCACCAGCAGTTGCTGAGACAGCAGCTTTGCCCGCGGTGCCGATGTAAACGTAGAGAAAAGTGCCGGGCATCATGCCGATCCAGCTAGCCAGTACGTACCGCCAAAATTTCACAGCAGTCAGCCCGTAGAAGTAATTGCTTAGATTGAATGGAACCACTGGACTAAGCCGAAGCAGAAAAATCAGTTTCGCGCCCTTGCGGCCGATCGCGTTGTCGATCTCGCGAAATTTATCGTTTCGCTGCGCGATCGCTTCGATTTTGTCGCGAGCAATGAATCGAGCGACGAGAAAGGCCAAAGCCGCACCGATCGTTGCGCCGCCGGAGACGGCAAGAAAGCCTTTCCATAAACCGAACGCGAATCCCGCACCGATAGTGAGAATTGCTCCGGGCGCGAGGAGAACCGTCGCGACGGCATAAACGCCGATGAAGATGAAAATGCCGGCCGTTCCCATTTGACCGACCCAGTCGTTGAAGGTTCGCAGCCAATGCTGGACCGGCAGAAATTTCATTGCGACAAAAAGCGCGATCACAATCATGACCAGCGCAACGATTCGGCCGATTGCGCCCTTCGGGGCGCCTTGTTTGTTTTTACTCATTTGCGCGCACGTTTGTAGAGCCACGTGAAGATTTTCTTCGCGCGCGGAGTCAGGCGGGTCTTGTTGTATTTGTCGCCTGCCTTCCGCGCGAGCTCCGCGAACGTGGGATAGGCGTGAATCATCGAGGCGATTTTGCCGAGGCCTACCTTTGAGTTCATCGCCAGCACGAACTCGTGCAGTAAGTCGCCCGCATGCGGGGCCACGATGGTTGCGCCGAGAATTTTGTCGCTGCCTTTTTGGGTCAGGATCTTGGCGAAACCAGCTTCTTCGCTCTCTACGACAGCGCGATCGACATCTTCCAACCGGACGATAAACAGATCGTAATCGATATTTTGCCGCTTTGCCTCTTTTTCGCCGAGACCAACGTGCGCAACTTCCGGGTCCACGTATGTGCACCAAGGGACGACCGAATAATTCATTTTCTGCCGCAGAAATTGGAAGGGCACCAGAATGTTCCGCACAACCACACGCCCCTGCGCATCGGCCATGTGCGTGAACAGGAATGGCCCAACAAAATCGCCTACGGCGTATATGTGCCGTTGAGATGTCTGCAAGTAATCGTTGACGCCCACACCCCGCTCGGTGGTATCAATTCCCGCCGATTTGAGATCCAGGCTCCGAAAGTTTGGCGCCCGCCCAGCGGCGACAAGCAGAGCGTCGGCAAAGAAAGTCGGTTCCGCCAGCCGGCCCGCCTGCCGATCTAGCAATTGAAGCGCGACTTTTCCTGTGTCGCTGGTCGCCACTGAGCAGGCGTCGGCATTCTTGATGACGCGTACGCCTTCGTTAATCAAGCGACGCTCAACAAATTCTGCTACATCTCGATCTTCTCTTGGCAAAAGTTGATCGCCACGCTGGAAAATTGTCACATCGACACCCAAACGCTGGAATGTTTGCGCCAGTTCGCATCCGATCGGTCCGCCGCCGAGCACGATCAGGTTTTCGGGTTTTCGCTTCAGCTCATCGAAAATGGTTTCGTTGGTAAAATAGGCAACATTTTCGATGCCTTTAATCTTGGGAATCACAGCGCGGCTGCCGGTTGCGATCACAAAATTTCTGGCACGAAGTCTTTGCCCGCTCACTTCCACTTCATGCGGTGAAATAAAGCGGGCTTCGCCGTGAAAGACATCCACCCCTAACGACTCAAATCGTTCCCGGGAATCGTGCGGCGCTATCTTCGCTCGGCGCGCGCGCATTCGCTCGAAGACTTTTTCGAATGCAAACTGCGGCTCTTGTTGATCCAAGCCCCACTTTTCCGATTCGCGGATCCGCCGAACGAGCCGGGCAGAGGAAATAAGCGCCTTACTCGGCACGCAGCCAAAATTCAAACAATCGCCGCCCATCAAATTGCGCTCGACCAACGCTACGCGTCCGCCGAGTCCGGCTGTTGCTGCAGCGGTAACCAGGCCAGCGGTACCGGCCCCTACTACCACCACGTTGTAAACGCCTTCACCCTTTTTCATCCGGACATGCTCCGAAGTTTTGAGTCGTGTGTTCACCCGGCTATTCCATTGCTGTTTCTTCCTCAATGGAACAGCAATCTTGACGGAATTTGGAATAATGACGATCTCCGCGGCTCCTATTACTATGAAGCGCCGTTGCCGGCGCGTCGATTCCAGATGAGCGAGATGGATTTTCAACGATTGGTAGATCAGCAGTATGCCGCACTTTATCGTTTTGCCTTCAGCCTCGCGAAGTCGGAAGCCGACGCCGCAGACCTGACACAGCAGACATTTTTTCTTTGGGCGTCGAAAGGAGAGCAGTTGCGCGACAGGTCGAAAGCGAAGTCGTGGCTTTTTACGACGTTATACCGGGAGTTTTTGAATCGACATCGGCACGAAGTTCGCTTTCCAAAAGTCGAACTGCATGATGCGCCCGAAGAAGCCGTCTCGATCATGCCCAACATGGACGCGTTCGACGGAGCGTCGATAACCAAGGCCTTGCGCGAAGTGGAGGAGCCGTTTCGCGCCGCGCTTATTCTTTTCTATCTCGAACAATTTTCGTACCAGGAAATTGCCGACGTACTAGCAGTGCCCATCGGCACCGTGATGTCGCGGCTATCGCGGGGCAAGGCGCAGTTGCGTGAGCGGCTGCTCTCGAATGGAGAAGTTCTTGGGAATAAAGTCATTGCTCTCCAATCAGACAGAAGAGACAAATCACATGGATAATCGGGAAGCAAAATTTATTTTGAATGCGTATCGGCCTGGCGGTCAGGATGCAAACGACCCGCGCTTTGCCGAGGCGCTTGAGCAGGTTCGGCGCGATCCGATCTTGCAACACTGGTTTGACGAATCGGTCGCCTTCGACACAGCGATAACCGAAAAATTGTTCGCCACTCCGGTGCCGAGTGATTTGCGTGAAAGCATTCTCACCGGCGTAAAGGTCACTGGCCCCGAAAGCGTTCGGGGCTGGAAGAATCGCTGGCGCAAATGGGCAATCGCAGCCGCAGTGGTTTTAAGCGCGACGTTGGGAGTTTTGCTCTGGCATAACACGCGGCCGACGCCGGTGGCAGGTTGGCAGTTGCAGGCGCTCGACGCCATTTTGTCATCAATTGCGCGAAACGAATCGCACTTCGACGTGATATCGCCCAATCCGGCGGATCTGGTGAAGTGGCTGCGCGAACACTCTGCGCCAACCGGGAAAAATTTGCCCAACGCCCTTGATAAACTGCCCAGTATCGGCTGCAAAACATTTTTTTGGCGTGGAAAACCGGTGTCGCTAATCTGCTTCACCCTTCCGGAAGGGCGAGCCATACATCTCGTCATAACGAATGTGTCGACGGAGTCGGAACGCGCGATCAAGCATGCGGCGAAAGTGACTCAGCAGGGTCAGTGGGCAACCGCCACGTGGCGCGAAGGCAACATGATTTACATGCTCGCCCTCGAAGGCTCGCGTAATGAGCTACGCTCTCATTTGCTGTGATCCAGGGGGATACAGCGACCATGAATCAACTCTGCATCGCGCTCATCAC